>JANMHD010000123.1:0-9808 GCA_031374985.1 Coleofasciculaceae cyanobacterium OTE_70_metabat_329
GGGAACTTCTCTAGTTCGCTCAGGGAACGTCTCTAGGCTTAGGTTTAGGGCTTTTGCTTAAACCGAACTCACGTTATTTACGGGATTTAGGGCATGATGTTTTGACTGTCCAAGAAGATTGTAGCAATCTGGTGGAGGGCGATTATTAACCTAGATACCAGACAAAGTTCTGGGTACAGCAATTACCATCGGGATTACCCGTCCCGCCATGAATAAAGTCAGAGCTAACCAGTGGTGTTGGGGGCTTTGTTGCTGCCAATCGAGGATAGCCGTTGGAGTAAATCCTAGCAAGGAAGAAAAGAGTGCCGATCGCACCAATATATTTCCTGCTGTTAGCCCAATAAAATAACCATCTAACATAAAAGCAATACTGCCAAAACCAATAACTGGCAAGAGCCAGAGTACATAACTAGGGGTTTGCTGGATTAGTTCTAGGTGATTGGTGAGCAGACTAAATATAGGGATGGGGAATAGGATAACTGGGAGGGCGATCGCTAGGCCTAAGCCTAAGCTCAAACCCCCAGCGACCCAGATTAAGGGTAAGAGTTGATGGTCTGGTTTACCCATCTTAGTAACTGCCTGCCCATAGAAAATACCAGCGAAACTCTCGGTAGCAAAGGCAATCCCATCAATGAGGTAGGCAGATAGAGTAAGAATCTGCAATAACAGGGTGTTGGTAGCAAGAACGATCGTTCCCATCCCGGCTCCCAAGTTTGTAAATACCGAGAAGCTAGATACCATCAATAATGTGCGTACTAAAATATCTCGATTCAAACTAAAAGCTGCTTTCAGGGCTTCTGGTTCCCAGACTTGAGTAAGCAATTTTGGCCAATCTAGGGCGATCGGCGATCTAGAGAAAGAACCATACTCGATCGCAATCATGCTTAAGCCTACTCCGGCCATGACATACTGACTAGTAGCAGTAGCACCGCCAGCCCCGGCACTCTCCCAGCCCAGCTTATTGATAAATAAATAATCTAAGCCAATATTGGTAATATTTCCTACTAGGGAGAGGATCACAACCTGCCTGCCCTGCGATCGCCCCAAGAACCAGCCCAGCAGCACAAAATTTAGCAAAGTAGCCGGCGCACCCCAGATCATGGCGTTATAAAACATCAATCCTGATGCTTTGACTGAAGCAGTGGCACTCAACAGAGCAAACCCCAACTCCCGCAGGGGATATTGCAGAATTAAAATCAAAACTCCTAGAACTATTGCCAAAAGGGAATTGCGTAGCCCTACTAGCAAAACTTCCTCTGGCTCATTTCTACCCACCGCTTGTGCCGTCATCCCCGTTGTTCCCATGCGGAGAAACCCGAAAGTCCAATAGATATAATTGAAAAGAATTGTGGCGATCGCCACCCCTGCTAGATGGCGAAGATCTGCTAAATGACCCAAAAATGCCACATCAATTAGCCCTGCCAAAGGAACCATTAAGTTAGCCAAGATATTCATCCCGCTCAGTTGCAGAAATTTAGGAATAAATGCGTACTTTCCAGCAGGAGAAATCATAGATTTTATTGGGAGATTTAATTTCTAAGAATAATAGACTTAAGTAGTTGTAGGTTAGGATTAGGAAACAACTCACGCCCGGCAGGAAAATTTCGGGAAAATTTAGGCAAACTTATGAGCAAATCTGGTGATGGCAGACTAGTGTGGAATCATTCAACCCATCTTCCCGGATTGATCAAGATACTAGAAAAACTTACTTCTCAAAACGGCATTACCACTATCACCCCAGCGGTAATTGGCACAACCAGATCCAATGCCCACCAGATGCAAATTAAGGTTTCTATCCCGATCCGGGGTGGTTTTAAGTTAATTGCTCGTAAGGGCAAAACTTTTCAAGAAGTTTTTATTGTGACTACCCTCAATCAGCTAGAACTGGAAGAAGCGATCGCTCAAGCAATGCCTTAAAATACCACAGAATCTAAAAATCTGTCCTATGACCAAATATGCGATCAACCAAACTACTCTATATGATCAAGATTTCCTAGCTTGGAGTGAGGATATTTCTGCCAAGTTAAAAGCTAAAGACTTTGCTAGTTTAGACCTGGAAAATTTAATTGAGGAGATTGATAGCTTGGGTGCATCTCAGAGAAGAGAATTACTTAGTCGCTTAACGGTTTTACTAGAGCATCTCCTTAAAAGGCTCTATCTTAATATGCCCCAAGAATTTAACGGCTGGATCAGAACCATCCGCAACCAACGCCAAGAGCTAGAAATATTAATTACTCAATCCCCTAGTCTAAAATCCCTTTGGCAGCAAAGTTTTACTGATGCTTGGAGGCTGGCAAGTAAGCGAGTCCGCAAAGATTACCCGACTGGACAATTTCCTACTTCATGGCAATTTAGTCAAGAACTTGAGGATTTGCTAGATATAGATTTTTGGGAAATATAGCTAGGTCTTGATGTTATTAACAGAAAAATTTCTTGGTGACTAAGGGGATGAAGCTATACCTGTATTGTTGATATATTCGATCGCCTGCTCCGCCGTAATTAATCTCTTCAATACCACCTGCCCGATCGGAGTACTACCAACAAGTTGATCATCGGGACTCAACTCCTTGCCGGGCTTCACCTCCACCATAATCACCGCCTCCTCAACTCGGTAGAGCCATAGCTTCTCCCCATGCTCCCAAATACACAAACTTAGGCACTGAATTTCTGGCTTGCGTCGCCAAGTAGCTTCACTCCACAAACCTCCAAATTCCCAAACTCTACCCACATCCCAACCGTCTGATAGAAAAAAGTATTTCACGAATTTTTAGGTATTTCAAGATGATGATTTTATGGTGGGACTTGCCATGCGGCAGATCTTCACTTCCTGAGCTTCTATACTTGTTGGAAATTATGCCTTGTTTAGGCAAAAATTACTAGATATCAGATAAATTTTGGATCAAATCTGGAGTCAATTCTTGAACACTAGCTAATATTAATAATGCTCCTGCCACTTTTAGAGTCTCGGCGTAAGCCTGAGAAGATTCGGCGGTTTCTTGGACGTGGGGCGGCAAAACTCCTACTCCCAGAAAGGTGCTTGCGGGTTGTTGTTGCCGAGCATTATTTATCATGTACATATCTGCTACCGTATCCCCCACGTAGATTATAGGCTCTAGGATATCTGGATTTAATTGTTCTAGAGTTTGCCATAATCCTGTCGGGTCTGGCTTCCCCGGTGCATCTTCCATGGCCACCAGCAGGGGATTTAATAGACCCAAGCGCTGCTGTAGCACAAATTCGGCCGATGCTCTTGTAGCCCCACTAAAAAAACCCCACTTGATCTGCGATCGACTCAAATTCTCAAAATATTGCGAATCTACCAACAGGGGTTCAGCACAAATATAACCATTCCAGTTATCTGGGTCTGTTCCCCGGTAGCGGGATTGAAAAAACTGGACTATTTCTCGGTAGTGAGGGGAATTTGGAGCTAAATTCTGATCTGTCTTTTGACTCGGAAATTCTAGCTTCTGGGTGGCTAATTTCTGGGCGATAGAATAGCGGCGGATCAACTCTTGAGAGGCTTCCCAGTCATTATTCCAAAGACCTTCAGATTTCAGGCGATCGATCTCTTCTGGGGTAGGGCGATAATTTCCTTGGGTAAAATGCTCCACTGTATCTGCTAAAGCCCGCCGATAGGAACCCCCCACATCTCGAATCACCCCATCAATATCAAAAATTACAACTGTCATAAATATTAAAAATTTCTTAACCCAGACTATCAAGGATTATTTCCTATCAATGATAAATAGCTAAATCACTATCATAATAAAGGATTACTACTAATTTAATTCTGCATCTAATTGCCTATTTTTCTTTAGCACTGTGGGAATTAGTTCTAATACTTGATCTTTGACTACTAGAGGAGTTTGAGCAGCAGAAATAGCAATCCTTAAGTCTGCTTCAGCATACATTTCTTGCCTTTGAAAAAAGATATCTTGAAGGCGTTGTTCTAGATTAGTAATTTGATTAGGAGTTTGATTAGGAGTTTGATTAGGAGTTTGATTAGTATCTTGTAAAAGAGGGCGCTGATTAGCCGCCGAACGGTCGCCTTGGTGTTGGGTCGAAATATCGCTCTGGAGCCGGGCAACTAATATAGAAATTGGTACATCTAACCAAATTACCAGCCCCTGATGTAAATAGCTCCAGTTTTGGGGATTTATCACAATCCCCCCCCCCGTAGCCACTACCAGACGGGTGTAGCTAGAAATTTCTCCTAATACTTGAGATTCCAAGACTCGAAATGTCGGCTCCCCGTCCTCAGCAAAAATCTCAGGAATAGACTTCCCTGCTATCTGAGTAATTAAACTATCCGTATCAAAAAACTTATAACCCATCTCCTGTGCCAATAGCTCACCTACCGTAGTTTTGCCAGACCCCATCATTCCTACTAGATAAATATTCAATCCTTGTAATAAATTTTGCATCAATCCTGATCAATCCTGTCTGGGGTTAAAAGTTGTTATGGCTTGGAGTTTTCCGTACAGTTCCTTCTCTTCTGGGCTAATTTCCTTAGGAGCAACAATTTGAATTTCGATTAGTTGATCGCCTCGATCGCTATTTTCATCGGGATAGCCTTTGCCGGCTAATCTTAGGCGCTGACCCGATCGCAACCCATTGGGTAGATTCATTTTGACCCGCCCATCCAAAGTTGGTACTTCCACCGCACCTCCTAAGACAGCTTCTAGAGGACTCACACTTAGTTGGTAGCTGATATCGTACCCTTCCACTACAAAAGTTGGATGGGCAGCTACAGTAATTTTTAGATATAAACTCCCGCCATTAATACCCAATCCCTTCAGCCGCACCCGTTGATTGCTTAACATTCCCGGTGGCAGGTCTACTTCTAGCGATCGCCCATCTTCGAGGCGAATTCTTTCCCTGCCCCCAGAGTAGGCCTTTTCCAACGGTAGAGTTAATCTTGCTTCCACATCTGTAGGGACGGGACGGGGAATAGTCCGAGCAGTTTTAGTAGAAGTAGGTCGGAAAGCATCACTAGTTTCTACCCGGCGGGAATCTCGCCCCATTAGGTCATCTACAAACTCCCGAAAGTTGCCAAACTCATCATAGTTGCGCTCATCATTTCGGGATGTGCCTTTGGGGGATTTCCGTTTATTCCCCTTTTGTTGATGGTAGCGGGTGAATTGGTCGTATTCCGATCGCTTATTAGGATCCGAAAGAACTTCGTAAGCCTCCCCGATCGCCTTGAATTTTTCTTCAGCCACCTTATCATTAGGGTTCAAGTCTGGATGATACTGCCGAGCTAGGCGGCGAAATGACTTCTTTATCTCTTCACTGGAAGCATCGGCGGGGACTTTTAATATCTGGTAATAATCTCGAAAATCTTGCATATTGTTTTAATTAATCACACTTCTGCGATCGGCAAATCCTTAGAACCAGTTATCATCTTCTTCATCCCAATCATTTTCTAGGGGCATCTGTCGAGGTCTGCCACCATCCCGGGGCGGTTTAGAGCTAGCTCGATTCCGATCGCCTTGGCGTTGCGTAGCAGGATCGCTTGGGCGTGGGGTTGCCCGATTACGGTTACTATCCCTAGGCTGGTCACGACCCAAGGGAGGATAGAGATCACCACCACCTAAGCCACTACCCGTCATCCCCCTATCGTAGGGGTCGTTACGCAGGGGACGTTGGGAGGCTTCATCCCTGCCGTCTCGGCGCTGGACATTCATATCATAGTCACGACTAAAATCACGACTATTGCGGGGCAGATCCCTACCTCGACTATCCCTTGGAACCTCACTACTCCGATCGTAGCGACTATCCCCCCGATCACTCCGGTCTCTAGGACTAGAGCGATTATCGCTGTAGCGGTCATTTTGGTCATAGCCATAACCTCCCCGCTGGGCATCACTCCCCCGGCCATAACGATCACGCTGGCCAGGATCGTAGCGATCATAGCGGTCATCCCGATCGTCCTTGGCAAAGGGATTTCTGATTCCACCACCACCTTCCCCATCCCCCGTAAAGGTACGTTTGATTGCCCCAAAGAAATCATCCCCTGCTTCATCTTCGTACTGCATCTGGACTTCACGGTTGAGTTCGTAGAGGACATCTTGCAAGTCAGCCTGGGTACGGTCTAAGGCTCGATCGTCATCTTTTTCCACACTATCTCGTACTTCCTGAGCTAGGGTTTCAATCCGGCGGCGGTAGGGACTGGTGAATTGATTGCCAAAATCGAGGGTGGCTTCTTTTAGTTGCCGTTCTCCTTGACTGGCAAGGGTCAGGGCTTTATTACGTTTGTCTACCCGATCGCGTCGTTCCCGGTCTTGCTGAGAAAAACGCTCGGCATCCCGAATCATTTGAGTCACTTCCCCTTGAGTCAGGGTAGAGGCATCTTGAACTGTAATGCTCTGCTCTCGGCCAGTGCTCCGATCCATCGCTGTGACTTGCAATATCCCATTGGCATCAATATCGAAGGCTACTTGAATTTGAGGCACTGCCCTCGGAGCGGGAGGAATTCCAGTGAGCTTAAATTTACCCAAGGATTTATTGTCTACCGCCATTTCGCGTTCTCCTTGGAGGACGTGGACTTCGACCATAGTTTGATTATTTTGGGCGGTGGAAAACACATCGGAACGGCGCACAGGAATTGTGGTGTTTCGGGGAATGAGTTTTTTCATCACCCCGCCAATGGTTTCTAAACCTAGGGAAAGGGGAGTCACGTCTAGTAATAAAATATCTTTAATTTCTCCTCCTAAGATGCCCGCTTGGATCGCTGCCCCCACCGCTACAACTTCATCAGGATTGACGTTTTGGTTGGGTTCTCGATCGATGAATGTCCGCACCAAATCCTGCACGAGGGGAATTCGGGTAGAGCCACCCACGAGGATCACTTCATCAATGCGACTAGGGTTCAATCCCGCATCACTGAGCGCCCGTTTCAGGGGACGACGCAGGCGACTTACCAAATCCCCACACATATCCTCAAATTCTGCTCTAGTCAACTTAGTTTCAATATGCTTTGGGCCATCTTCTGTAGCAGTAATAAAGGGCAGGTTGATATCTGTCACCCCGACCCCGGATAGTTCAATCTTGGCTTTCTCCGCTGCTTCTCCCAACCGTTGCAATGCCTGCCGATCTTTCCGCAGATCCATCCCTTCATTTTCAGCTAAAAACTTTTCTGCCAGCCAATCTACAATTTTATTATCAAAATCTGTTCCCCCCAACTGGGTATCACCACTGGTAGCCTTGACTTCAAAAACTCCATCCCCAATTTCCAGAATAGATACATCAAAAGTTCCCCCACCCAGATCAAAAACCAGAATAGTTTGGCTCTGGCGGCGATCGAGTCCGTAGGCCAAAGAAGCTGCCGTGGGTTCATTTAATATGCGCTTCACTTCTAATCCAGCAATCCTTCCTGCATCCCGGGTGGCTTGACGCTGGGAATCATTGAAGTAGGCAGGAACAGTAATCACAGCCCCAGTGACAGATTCTCCTAAATAACGGGCAGCCTCTTCTGCTAGTTTTTTAAGAATCATGGCAGAAACTTCTTCGGGAGCAAATTCCTTTTGGAGCCGGGGACATTTAATCCTGACGGTGCCTTCTTCCGTGCGGCGGACAGTATAAGGAACTCGTTTTGATTCCGGGGAAAGTTCCCCATACTTGCGCCCAATAAAGCGCTTAACGCCAAAAAAAGTGTTTTGGGGGTTTAACACCGATTGCCTGCGGGCCATCTGCCCCACCAACAGGTCTCCATCTTTACTAAACCCCACGACGGAGGGAGTGGTTCTCATGCCTTCAGCGTTGGCAATTACCACGGGTTTGCCCCCTTCCATAATTGCCACGACGGAATTAGTTGTACCTAGGTCAATGCCGACTACTCTACCCATGCCTCGATCGTCTCCTGCCTTATACAGTGCTTAAACAGTTGGGAAATTCTGCTAGATTATAACTCTAATCTACATTCTTACATTTTGCTGCTTGCTAGTATTGTACCTTGCCAAAGGAATGTCAGGCAGAATAGGTATCAAATACAGACAAATAGGGGATTGAATAGGTTGTCAATGGGAAATAGCGAGTATTAGGGCGGATCGGGGGGGAATTTTCCCTAGGGAGTAATGTATTATTGTCCAGCGGCAAAAATTTGACTGGCAGTTAAATTCAGTTCTGGAAATGTGGGAGAAATAATTACTTCATCGCCTCGAAACTGACTGATTTGATATTCATCTTCTACTAAATAATAAATAGAAATAGTCGGTTGTTTAGGATTGCCAATATATCGCCTGCCACCCAAACCTAAATAATCAATAATCCAGTATTCGGAAACACCCAAAATTTCGTAATTAACTAGTTTCTGGGCATAGTCGTCTTGCCAGTTGGTACTCACTACTTCGATAACTAATGGAATAGAGGCAGCTTGAGTCACGGTTGAGGCTTTTTTCCATAACAGTTCTGCGTTCAAATTTCCTTGATTGATCACCAGTACATCTGGGGAATAGGCAGAGTCTCGATCAATAATCTTAACCAGAGCTTGTTTAGGGATAATATATGGGAGTTTCAAGCGCTTGAATTCCACAGTTATTTCACCAGCCAAAAAGCCATTAATCTCTTCATGCTGTCCAATTGGTTGCATTTCAATAATTACTCCATCGTGTAGCTCATAAAACCCAACCTCTGGCTTCCATTCTAGAAATTCCTCGAAAGTTGTTGTCTTTGGTAAAATTTGTAACATAGGATTAAATGCATTCTATCTTTGCTAATTTTCTGTTAATTAATACATATTAATATACATTACAGTATTTCTATAGGCTGGAAATTAATCGTTGACGAAACTCCTTGACTGCACTGAGAGAACTGAGATATTGAACATATTCTGCCAGCATTTCTATGTCTAAATTAGGGAGAGATACACTACGATCGAGCAATTCATAGCCGCAGGTTTGGATAAATTCAACAGGGTTTTCTTCCCGCAGATAGTAGAGGCTGAAACGTTCATTGTGCTAGAACCAAACTTCTTTGATATTTAACCTCCTATAAACTTTTAACTTGTTAATCCCTCCACTAGTGATAATCACCTCGATCGCCAAATCAGAAAATTCCTTATCTATGCCAAAACAATAGGCTTCATAGTTATTGAGGTCGATCGCACAGAGATTTATCTTCCGGCAATACCTCTGCATTGGTACGTAAATAATCCCGGACTCGATCGCACCCATAGCCTAACAAATCCAAATCCAACACCCGTTGGACATTCCAAAGGATCAGCGTATTATCTTCGCTAATTGTCGCTACAAAATTGCCATCACCACTGTAGACCAAGCCCCGAATGGAGGCACTGTGACCCCGGAAAGTGGTTAACTCTGTCCCATCTATTCGCCAAGTCTTCACCGTTTGATCCCTGCTTGAGGAAGCAAGTCTCTGACCATCGGGACTAAAAGCTAAGGCAGATACTACAGCCCGGTGTCCCCGGAGAGTTTGCAGTAATTTCCCATCCCGCTGCCAAATTTTCACCGTTTGATCCCCACTGCCAGTTGCCATAATTTGTCCATCGGGGCTAACGGTAAGGGAAGAAACTACAGAATCGTGACCCTCTAGGGTTTGCACCAGCGTTCCATCTAGCTGCCAAATTTTCACAGTCCGATCGCCACTCCCAGAGATCAGATTCTGCCCATCGGGACTAAACACAATCGCCGACACCCCAGCCCGATGCCCAAGGAGAGTTCTAATCAAACTTCCATCCCGCCGCCAGAGCCTTATAGTTCCATCCATACTAGAGGAAGCAATGATTTGCCCATCGGGACTCCAAGCCAGCCCCCATAAACCAACCGTCTTGGTCTCGATCGTCTTCACC
>JANMHD010000152.1:0-2534 GCA_031374985.1 Coleofasciculaceae cyanobacterium OTE_70_metabat_329
CTCTAGAGGAATTTTTACAGCTACCAGAAACAAAGCCAGCCAATGAATTTATTCAGGGAAAAATTTACCAAAAAACCATGCCAAGTGGAGAACATAGTACCTTACAAGGGGAGTTGACATCTAGAATTAATCAAATTGGTAAACCCAGTAAGTTAGTTTATGCTTTGCCAGAATTGCGTTGTAGTTTTGCAACACGGGCGATCGTTCCTGATATTAGTGTGTTTACATGGGAACGGATTCCTCGAAATGAGGATGGAGGAGTTGCCAATAAAGTTACGATTCCCCTTTGGGGAGGCTACGCCAACGCTCCAGATTGGATAATTGAAATTCTGTCACCAGAGCAGAGTGTTAATAGGGTAATTGAGAAGATAATTTTTGCTTTTGAATATGGAACTAAATTAGGTTGGTTAATTGATCCAGAGAGAAAAAAGGTGATGATTTTTCAAGATAATCAGATGCCGGAAATTAAAGCTGTAGAGGATAAATTACCAGTCATGGAAGTACTTCAGGATTGGCAATTATCAGTAGCAGATTTGTTTAGTTGGCTCTATGTTGATTTATCATAAATATATTGGATGATAAGCTAAAACTATTTAATGTCTTTGGGTAATTACCTATGAAATGGGAAGAAGTTTGTGAGAATAAACAGTTACAAGATTTGCCCTTCAAGATTGAATTAAACAAGTGGGGGCAAGTTGTGATGAGTCCTGTGAAAGTTAAACACTCTTTTTATCAAGGTAGAATCCAACGTTTATTAGAATCTTTATTGTCTAATGGAGAAGTGATGCCGGAGTGTGCGATCGATACTTCTGATGGTGTTAAGGTCGCTGATGTTGTTTGGTGTTCGGCTGATCGTTTTGATCAGATCCAAGATGAAATATCCGCTTCGATCGCTCCAGAAATTTGTATAGAGGTTAAATCTACTGGTAACACTTTTGGAGAGATGGAATTTAAGAAACAATTATATTTTGCCGCTCAAGCTATGGAAGTATGGCTATGTACTGAAGAGGGTGAAATTAAGTTTTATAACGAGCAAGGTAAATTGGCTCAGTCGTTACTGGTTCCTGCTTTTCCTCAACAAATCAAAAGGTAATATGATTTACGCCCAGAAACTAAAATTCTCCGGCTAAGGCAGCTTCACAGCGATCGCACACTAAGGGATTTTCCCTAGATTTACCCACGTAGTTAGAATAATTCCAACACCGATCGCACTTCTCCCCATCAGCCTTAGAGATACCGATCACTAGTTTTTCCGTCTGGGAATGGTAGCCCGATGATAGTACCAATTCAGGAGTAGCGACTAATTCTACCTGAGAAGCAATCAATAGATAACGTAGTTGGTCTACTCGATTCCCGGTTAAGGCATCAGCCGGATTGAATTGCTGTAAGGTTGCCCGGAGATTTGCATCTGCCACGTAGAGAAGAACTTTTGCTTCTAGAGAAGAACCAATTAATTTTTCTGCCCTTGCCTGCTCCAGTACCTTATTCACTTCCGTCCGAATCTGCCGCAACCCTTCCCAAGTTTTACCTAGTTCTGGTTGTTGCCATTCGGGGGCGAAACTTACCCAGCCGGATTGAAACACCGATTGGAAAGGGGTAGAGTAGGGCAGATATTGCCAGATATCCTCCGCCATGTGAGAGAGGACAGGAGCGATCGCTCGTGCCAAATTTTCTACTGCCACAGCTAACACAGTCTGGCAACTGCGACGACGGGGAGAATCCAAAGCACTGATATAAAGGCGATCCTTGGCAATATCTAGATAAAAATTAGATAAATCCACCACACAGAAATTTTGCACGGTTTGGAAAAACTTAAAGAACTGGAAACTATCAAAAGCTGCGGTAACTTCTGTAAATACTTCCGTCATCCGGTGCAACATATAGCGATCGATCTCCGGCAGTTCGGCGTAGGGAACTGCATCTTTTACCGGATTAAAATCGTGGAGATTGCCCAACAGAAAGCGGGCAGTGTTGCGAATTTTTCCCCGCACATCCCCCATTTGTTTCAGGCTAGTTTTACCGATCGACATATCCGAAGAATAATCCACCGAAGAAGCCCAAAGCCTTAGCACATCTGCCCCGTAAGGTGGGTCTTTTTTCTGATCCTTGCCCCCATCAATAATCATCTGGGGATCCACAATATTTCCTAATGATTTACTCATCTTTCTGCCCTGCTCATCGAGGACAAAGCCGTGGGTCAAGACAGTTTTATAAGGAGCTTGGTTATGGTTTGCCACACTAGTCAGTAAGCTGGATTGAAACCAACCCCGGTGTTGATCGGAACCTTCGAGGTACATATCTACTGGATAGATTAATTCTGGGCGCTGCTCGGCCACCGCTGCCCAAGAAGAACCAGAATCAAACCACACATCCATCGTGTCCATACCCTTGCGGTAGATTTTGCCATTATCTTGATAGCTGGGGGGTAATAGCTCCGCTACGGATAATTCCCACCAAGCATTAGAACCTTTTTCAGCAAAGATCCGCTGCACATTATTAATAGTCTCCTCATTCAGCAAGGGTTCCCCAGTCTC
>JANMHD010000189.1:0-14389 GCA_031374985.1 Coleofasciculaceae cyanobacterium OTE_70_metabat_329
TTAATATTCCTAGTTTTTCAACCTACGATCGAGCAACCTTTGCAGGACGGGAAGAATTAGTTCAGGAACTTCTGGAGAAGTTGCGGGGGCAGACTCGGTTGGTGTGGATCAAGGTCAATATCTCCCATCTTTCCCAACAATTCCGCCGCCACCGAGCCAAAATCTGGGCTTTGTCCCTCCAAAATCTCTAGATAAACCCACTGAAAAGACGGCTCAATCTCCCAAGCCCAACTCGCCACACATTCTCCCAGTGTCGTTTTCCCAATCCCCGACATCCCCGTAATCCACACCAACCGAGTCTGCCCCCGCAACTTCTCCAGAAGTTCCTGAACTAATTCTTCCCGTCCTGCAAAGGTTGCTCGATCGTAGGTTGAAAAACTAGGAATATTAATAACAAAATCAGGATTTGTCTTATTCTGACTGCCTGTAACCGGAAGAGATTGTAATACAGGTTCTTTTCCTTCACCAAACACCAGCCGACAAAACTCCTCATCTTTAGCCACAAGAGCTATAGGGACTCCCCATAAAACTCGTTCCCCAAATCCTTGATTTGTAACTGTAACCACTCCTACTAAGTATTTATCCACAAACAAGGCAGTTCCAGAAATGCCTGCCCATTCCTCTGGTTGCATAGGAACGGGAGAATTTAATTGCAAACGTAACTGATCAGTTCTTTTGCCAGCTAAACCACTTAACATTCCTTGTAGCGGTTCTGCATTTTGTTTCCTTCCCGATTTTTGTACTACTGGAAAACCGACTCCTTCAGCAGCAACCGTTTTATTACCAAGTTTGCCAATCTGAATATTTTCCAACTCCCCCGATAGAAAAGCAGGTCTGCCATTCTCAAACCTTAAAAGAGCTAGGTCAAACTCCTCAGAGTCCCAGCATAAAATAGCTGCTGCCTCCTGCCACTTGGTTCTGCCTTGCTCATAATCTCCCCAAAATCTCACATCATAGGATTTTTCTGGCTCTAATGGAGTGTTGGGGCTATCTTCAGCGGAACTAAGAACATGGCGGGCAGTTAAAATTAAGTTTTCTCCCAAAAGATATCCAGTACCGTTCTTAGAATAATGGGGGTTGCTGATTTCTGTAACTCGCTCATGCTCCATTTAGCTTTACTCCGCTCGATCGCCACTACGATTAACCTTCAAAGGTTCACTAACTCCACTAGTATTGATTTCTACAGGTTGTAAAGTCAACTTTAGTTTGTGCTTACTAGAATCTTTATCTTTAGTATCTACGCCGCCACCAAGTATCCACCAGTTAATTTTGCCAGAAGTATCTAATTCACTTTCAGCCACTACTTCTAACTCAATCTCGATCGCTCCCACATTAAACTGTAAATCTTTACCCTTCCCCTTATCCTGAGCTAGTTTCAACTCTGCCCGTAGGTTCTCGATCGCATCACTCAGCCGAATTAAACCCATAAAAATTCCCTAAACTCTTAGTATAGCAAAGAAAGACATAGTTAGGACAGATAACGAAATGCTGCTTGCACTGCATCCCATAACGTTTCATGCTCATCGATTATCTTACTGATGTAATTCTTTAACCTTGACCAAAATTTCTCAATCTTGTTTAAGTCTGGAGAATAGGGGGGCAGAAATATAACTTCACACCTTGCCCGTTTTGCTAATTGCTTAATCCTTTCCTCGGGATGAAAACTGGCATTGTCTATTACTAGGATTTGATTTGGGAGTAGTTCTGGCAACAGAAATTCTTCAAACCATTGGCACACCAACTTAGCATTGCAATAACCCTCAAACACCATTGGGGCTATTATCTCTCCCTCTCGCCATCCACTAATCATACTCACTCTCTCCGTGCGATGTCCTAGTTTTAAGGCGGGAAACCTCTCTGATGTATGACAGTATCCATATCCATAATCTATGGTGTTATCTATGCCCGCTTCATCAATATAAATTATTCTCTCCTTGGCACATCTACTGATGTATTGAATAAATTCCTGTCTTTGTTTCTCTTCTCTTTCTCGGTATCCGTAAGTTTTTTTTTCGGGTAAAGTTAATTTTGCGTAAGGCTTGTCCGATTAATACTCGACTTACTGGTTGATGCCATTTATCCGCCATTTCTTGCTGCGTTAAATTTCCATGCTGTTCGGCAAAGGCTTTGAATTCTTCTAGGTCATTAATTTTTGGGCTTACTCCCCTTCGATAACTGCAAGGGGCGACACTGCCTTTTTCTGCTCTACGTTTTAGCCATAAGTCTAAGGTATTTCTGCTGATGCTCAAGGTGCGGCAGATTTGACTCTTTTTCTCTCCTCTGTCGAAGGCTGATACTGCTTTTTCTCTTAAGTCCATACTGTAGGCTCTTGCCATTTCTATTGTCCCTCCTTTCTTACTCTTATGTCCTAATTATATCTTTTTTTGCTATAGCATCGAACTCACGTCCATTTAGATTCTTTGACCAAAACTTTAAGATTCTACTGAAGGGATTTAGCTAGGAAAGAAAATGAACTTACTAAAATTCGTTATCGTATGCAAGAACTTGAAAGGCATCTAGAAGAGCAACGATTTAATAATCAGGAACTTAATATTGCGCTTAAACAACTGCAAGAGACAAATCAAGCACTGAAGCTAAATTTAGAATCTCAATCTAGCCAAGTATCAGTAGCAGATTATAAGCAGTGGATAAGGGAAGAAGCTAAAGATGCTGCTGGTGGAAATAAGAAATTTTGTTTGTTAGTTGATCGACTATACTTTAATCACTCATTACCCATAGATTTAGTAGTAGAGATGGAAAAGGAG
The DNA here is from genome assembly GCA_031374985.1 of Coleofasciculaceae cyanobacterium OTE_70_metabat_329. GTDB lineage: Bacteria > Cyanobacteriota > Cyanobacteriia > Cyanobacteriales > JAAUUE01 > JAAUUE01. The sequence goes on from JANMHD010000189.1 coordinate 2,766, forward strand.
TTGCGTAGAGTATTAAAATGTCATGATCGCAGTGTAACTTTATATGATTTACTAATACAGTCTAATAATGAAGGAATTTTAACATCAAAACAACTTGATCTTACTCATAGTATTCGGGAGCAACGTAACCTTTTAGCGCATGAAGTTATAAAAAAAGAAACTTTAGTAGCACGTCTTCTATTTTGTCTATTTGCTGCTGCATTACTGTAGTCTGAATTCCCTGAGTAAAAGATAGGAATCATTGAGTAGGGAATATTTCTTCTGCTTCTGAATTGTAAATATAATCATGATCAAATACTAAATATCTAGCATTGCGAATTAAGGAAAATCCTAAACTAATTACTGCTTTAGTGTTAAAAATTGCCATAATTAATTCCGAAGCTTTTTTAGGAGTTATCTCTGGTTTTTGAATGTAATAATCTCGACGGGCAAAAAATAGCTTTTCATGCTTAGGAACAATAATGCCATTAATTTTATGAGCATACTGAATTGGCTTGATATAACTGTGAAAAAATTCCTCTTGATTCTTCTGAACTCGGTAGAGTCGCTCTTGTTCTAGCCAACTCATTTGAAAAATAATTTTTAAGATTTCAAAACCTAAAATGTAGCTATAAACATTACTACGTTCTTCAGATTTACCCACTAATCTTAGGGCGGATTCTAGGTATATTTCGGGCTGCATTCGGACATCTTGGGCAGAATGAATATAGAAATGCCGGATGTAATCTCTGACAACTGATTCAGTTAGGGGAGTGCTGATTTGCAGGGCTTGGAGGTGATATCTAACTTTGTCTAAAGTATCTAGATCGCTTAACATCCTTGAAACTAAGCCATCAGCAGTGTATTCATCTAGAAACTTAGCTTGAACTTCAGGGGTAGAACCGCTCATTAGATAGCAGATAGAGAGTAGATAACGGCGATCGTTCCACGACAAGTTTTCTGCCCAAGTTCTTGCTTCCTTGGGCAATTTTCCGAGAATATTTTCTTCAGAAGAATCAGGTAGGGATCTTCTTTTTCTGGGCTTACCATTGCTCATAAATTTATTATGACGTTTATTATGATCTTTAGATGTAATCTTGCGCTGCCGCCTCCCGACGATCGCTAGGTTCCTTACAACTTTTGCGTAAATCCTAACTATACTAATTTTCTACTTATCCTATGACTTTCCCTTCAGAATTATTTCCTTCAGTCCCGGTTCCTAACTCTAAAGCAGTCCCCAACTCTAAATTAGCTTCCCCAAAATTGCAGCGCTTGGCAGCAGGTAAAGCTCTGAGGAAGCAAGTCCCTCGTTCAACTCATAGTCAATGGTCACCAGGGAGCGATATTGCTCCGCAACGCAAAGGCGATCGCCATCCTCTCAAACTATTAGAACAATCTAATCAAGGCAGATTAAAAAATCTTTTGCCACTACGCTACGAACGGATGGCAAAATCTCCCTTTGCCTTTTTGCGGGGGGCGGCTTTGATCATGGCGCATGATCTAGCAACTACTCCCAACACGGGTTTGGAAATACAGGCAGTGGGGGATTGCCATTTACTAAATTTTGGAGCCTTTGCTACGCCAGAGCGAAACTTAATTTTTGATGTCAATGATTTTGATGAAACTCTCCCCGCCCCTTGGGAATGGGATGTGAAGCGGCTGGCGGTAAGTGTGGTGGTGGCGGGACAAGATATTAAGTTGAGCGATCGAGAAAGTACTTTGGCTGTCTTAGCAACGGTGGCCAGTTATCGCCGGCAGATGGCTGAGTTGGCCGAGATGACAGCCCTTAATGCTTGGTATTCCCGGCTGACAGTGGAGCGAATTTTGGAGTTGAGTAGTAGCCCTAATCTAAAAAAGAAGCAACTATTTCCTACCCCAAAAGTTAGTTACCATGCGGCTAGTAGCATCTTGCCAGAAATGACCCAACTTGTGGATGGCCAACCCCGGATTGTGGATAAACCCCCCTTGGTCTATCACCTAGATGGAGATAACGCCTTATTGGAAATGCAACACGCCTTACCCCAGTACCGAGAAAGTCTGCGGGAGGATGTGCGGGTATTGTTCGATCGCTATGAATTGGTAGATCTGGCCATGAAAGTTGTCGGGGTGGGCAGTGTGGGGACTCGTTGTGCGGTGGCACTTTTCATGGCGGGGGAACAGGATGCCCTATTTTTACAGATCAAGGAGGCGAGGCGATCAATACTGGAACCCTATACCAAACCTAGTAGGTACGATCGTCAAGGGCAGAGGATTGTTACTGGGCAAAGAATCACTCAAGCTGCAAGTGATATTTTCTTAGGTTGGATGCAGGGCGAAGCGGGGCATGATTTCTATATACGGCAGTTGCGAGATATGAAGAGTTCGGTAGATTTAGATGAACTGACTGGGGCTAGTTTTTTGGAGTATGGGGAGTTTTGCGGTTGGGCCTTAGCCCGTGCCCATGCCCGGTCTGGGGATGCAGCGCAGATATCTGGGTATTTGGGGCAAAGAGATATTTTTGACCAAGCGATCGCCGAATTTGCTACTGCCTATGCTGTCCAAAATCAGCAAGATCATCAAACTCTGGTGGAGGCGCTGGAGAATCCCTCTCTATTCCAGTTGTCATAACCTGCTACAATAAAAAGCTGTTGACTTTTCTTTATTTGTTAATTTTCAGTAGTAATCCTAATCTTAAGTATAAAATCATGACTCAGCGTACACTAGGCGGTACTAGCCGCAAACAAAAAAGAACTTCTGGTTTTCGGGCGCGGATGAAAACCCCTAATGGCAGAAGAGTGATCAGGGCACGCCGTCAAAAAGGGCGCTATCGCCTTGCGGTATAGATAATTTATTCATGGGTATATTTGTGTCGTGCGTAGCATAGCACAACCAGTCTTCCCCCAATTAAACTCAAACTTGCTTATCCCCCTGTGCTGTGGCTCTAGCGAAATTACACCGACTTAGACATTGGCGAGATTTTCAGGTTGCTTATCAGCAGGGGCGGAGATACTCTGGTCAATCTTTTACCTTGTTTCGCCTCAAACAGTTCTCTAACAAAAATAAGGTACTAGAGCCTAAGCTCATACCAACAAGGCTTGGAGTCTCCATTAGCCAAAAAGTCAGCAAAAAAGCAGTGATTCGGAATCGTCTCAAACGGCAAATCCTAGGTGGTTTCCAAACTTTGCTGCCAAATCTATCTCCCGGTTGGCGATTAGTAATTGTGGTAAAACCGGGGGCAGTAGGGTGCAATTATGGAGATTTTTTGCGAGAATTAAAACAATTGTTGATCCAAGCAGAGGTACTTAATGGGCATTAAAGAAGATGTGTTTTTTGAAGGGCCTCCCCACCGGGGAGATCTAATCCTGAATATTATATTGGGTTGTACAATTATTTGTCTGCCCTTAGCTGTGGGAGCAATCGTTCGGGCATTGTGGCTCCGGTTCAAGATTACCGATCGCCGCATCTCCATCACGGGGGGCTGGAAAGGCCAAGACCGGACAGATATTATTTATTCCGAAATTGTCAAAGTCAGCAAAATGCCCCGGGGTTTTGGTGCATGGGGGGATATTGTAGCGGTGTTGCGGGATGGTTCTCGCCTAGAAATGCGATCGCTCCCCCGATTCCGGGAAATTTATGAATACATTGTGGAGCGGGTGGCAAATAAAACTGGCAGACCTATTGACGCAGTGAAGGGCTAATTCGTAAACTAAGTTAGTTAATTTAACTAAACTAATCTTGTATAAATTAGATTGTGTCTAGGTGTGGACGGCGATAGTTACCTAGATACAAATTGTTACAATACATCAACCACATAGGTCACTGAAACGTATGGCATTGATCAGCAACGGCAGCAACTTTCTCAAGGTTTTAGTTAATGGTAGTAGCTTTGTCAAAGCCCTAGAAACCTCTGAGGCTTTAGGAGTATATGCACCTCTAGAAGGTGGCCATGAAGGCCGGTTTGAGCGGCGACTCCGGGTTAAGGGCTATACTACTTTAAATATTACTGCTAGGGGATTAGGGGATTTAGAATCTTTCCTCACCGGAGTCCACGGAGTCCGACCTCCCCATTTAGGCAAAAATAATATTCGTACCTACTTCCTCCCACCAGTTATTAATTATCAACTGGAAAATCTTCCTCCCAAATCCAAGGGTTTGGTGCTATGGATCATTGAAGGTATGGTTTTTTCTAGTCAGGAAGTAGAATACTTAGTAGCTCTGGCGAAGAAAACACCTAAGCTAAAAATTGTGGTGGAAATGGGAGGCGATCGAGAGTTCTCTTGGAAACCCCTAGGTGATGTGTTAGCTGCTGCCTAGATTTATCCGAATTTGATATCTACGCAAAAAATGTATATGTAGTAGGGGCGCAAGGTTTTGCGCCCTTTTTTCTACTTACTAGAATTTTTGGGCGACTTGGAGCATGGATAGATAGGAAGTTTGAATTTCTGTACCATGGTTTACGGTCAATACTTCTCGTAAACCATTAAATAACTCCTCTCTTTGGTGGGATTCTAGGGCAATATAGGGCGATAGAGTACTCAGAAGAGCTAGATAGTCATCAATGCGGTAGGAAACTTGGCTAAATATTTTGGTGGAAATTAAATCTTTGAATAGTCCAGAATCTATCACTGTTTGCCCAACTTTTTGCAGACTTTTTTCCTGTGTTGCTTGATCTTCATACTTTGCCAAAGCAGGAGCTAGGTTTGTGTAGACTTTTTCTAATTCCTGATAGATTACGTAGCTGGGCTGGGGAATATGGTTCCAGAGCAGGATTAAATAGCCTTGATCTTCTAAGGAAGCGATCGCTTTAGGATAGCCAATTTGAGGGTCTACCCAATGCCAAGAAGTTGCAGCCAGAATTGCGGAAAATTTTACTGAGCCTGCATCCCAATCTTCAAAAGTGGTATTAATAATTTCCACTTGAGGATAAATCGCACAATTTTCTCTAGCAATCTGGCAGGCAGCAGCACTAGGTTCTAGACTCACCATCGAAAAACCCAACTTAGCAAACTCTACTGTAGCAATACCTGGCCCGCAACCAATTTCTAGAATAGTTGCTCCGGAAAGAAGGTAAGAAGTAGCTTGCTGGATTAATTCTTGGGGATAGCGGGGTCTTGTGCGATCATAGGCAGTAGCTACAGAGCTATACCAGTTATTTTTCTGGGCTGGAGACATGGTGTAATAGCGATCGGGAACCATCCCTTGGGAATCATCATTACATTTTGAGTTGACCCTAGAATTAGACATTAGCTAGATTGAATTTGGGTTACTAAATCATTAAAAGGTTGCCAATTATCTTCTTCTGTAATAGCTTGCCATACCGATTCAATTACTGGGCGTAATGGTACTATTTGAGGATTAGTAGCCTTAAGAGTTTGGCTAATTAAATCCATATCATCTAGAGATAAACCTTGCAAAATATGATGATAGGAATTTATCCATTTACTAAATATGGCTGGAGTCTCCGTATCACTAAAAATCTGCCATTGAGGAAAATTATCTATACTTTCCCACCAAGAGGGATCAACTACCTGAGCTAGGGTAGCAAAAAAATGATGATAGCCAATTTGAGAATCTTGTAATAGCTGACAGGTGAGCAAGACTAATTCTTGGGATTCAGGAGTTTCCAAATTAATAAAACCCAACTTACGGAGCATTAACTGCCGATAATTATTCCAGTAGGCTTGATCAAATTCCTCTACAGATTTTTTGATTGCTTCCTCATCAATAACTGGACTTAAAACATTACCTAACATTTCTAAATTTAGCTTGCAAATTCCCGGTTGATTACCGTAGGCGTAGCGTCCATAATGATCAAAATAAGCCGCGGTAAAGTTCAAATCAAAGGTGGGCAGAAAAGCATAGGGGCCATAGTCAAAACTTTCCCCAGTGATGGACATATTATCAGTATTTAAGACCGCATGACAGAAGCCTGCTTGCATCCATTGGGCGGCTAATTTAGCAACTCGTTGGACTAATTCACCAAAGAAGAGAGCGTACTTTTCTGGTTGACTTTCTAGGTGGGGATAGTAGTAATAAATTACGTGATCAAGGAGTTTCTGAATCAGGTCGGGGCGTTTGAAATAGTGTAATCTCTCGAAAGTGCCGAAGCGGATGTGCGATCGACTAAACCGAATCATCACCGAAGACCTAGTAGGCGATGGCTCATCTCCCCGCCACAAACCTTCCCCAGTTTCCACTAGGCTTAAACATCGGGAAGTAGTCACTCCCATTTTGAATAAAGATTCTGCTGCCAAAACTTCTCGCACCCCGCCCTTAAGGGTGAGTTTGCCATCACCACCTCTGGAGTAGGGAGTAGTCCCAGATCCCTTGGTGCCAAAGTCGTAGAGTTCCCCATCCACGCCCCGCACCTGCCCGTAGAGAAAACCCCGGCCATCCCCTAAGCGGGAGTTGTATTCTCCAAATTGATAGCCATGATATTTCAGTGCTAAAAAGGGGCGCACGGCTTCAAATTTGCCAAAGGCTTGAATAAAATCTGTATCGCCTACTTGCTGAGGGTCTAAGCCAAGGATGGGGAGGAGGCGATCGTTCCTAAATCTAAGGATTTGTTGGGGAAATTCGGCGGCAGTAACTACGTCGTAGTAGTCTTCCCCCATTGCTTCCATAGCTGGCTCGTACTGGAGAGTCGTGAACATAGTTGGTTATTGGTAATCTTAGATTTAGAATAACATTATTATCGAGGGGGTTAGGTTATGGGGTAGCGATCGCTAAAGGGGCTAATAGTCTAACAGGGAGGATTTCCCCAGACTTCGCTGCCGATAAACTGAAGTAGATAACCACTTCGTCGTCATACCTATAAATCAATTAAGATTGCTATGTAAATAACTGCAAATAGCTTTGAATAACTTTGAAGAAAATAATTGGTCTTGGCAACTCCAGCAGTGGGGACAGCAGTTTGGGGAGTGGTGGGAACTACAAACCCAAAGTTTGGGGAGAAGAGTGCCACAATTTACCCTCCCGGATTGGCTAAAAAATCTGGGCTTACCCGCTTGGGTATATCAACTAATTTTGTGGATTTGCTTAGGCATAATTTTGATTTGGCTGAGTTGGCAATTTATTCGTTTTGGGATTCCTTATCTTCAGAAAATTGCCGGGAAGTCTCTCCCTCTTGCTAACTCTACTGCCAAATCCAAGCAACTTAAAGCCCAAAAATGGCTCCAGCGATCGCAAAAATTCCAAGCTCAAGGTAACTATACCGAAGCCTGCCGCTGCCTATATTTTGCCCTGCTGCAACACCTAGATGAAGTGGGGATGATTCCTCAACAGGATAGCCGGACTGATAGAGAGTACCGCCAGTTAGTTACTCCTCTGCCCCAAGATTCTCTATATCAAATCTTGATTAATACCCATGAAGAGCTATGCTTCGGATTGCAAACTATCTCCCCAGAGAAACTTACCCAGTGTCATCAAGCTCTAGAAACGATCATGCAAAATAGTCCCCCAAGTATTCCTAAAACTATGAACCATGAATAAAAAAAAGTGGTGGCTAGGAGCGATCGCCCTGATTTTTCTGAGCCTTTTGTTCATCTTGATTGCTACTCCCAATCAATCGCGCTTGCAAGATGGCTCTACCTACAGCCGTCAACCTAGTGGTTATGGAGCTTGGTATGCAGCGATGGAGCAACAAGGGGCAAAAATCCAACGATGGCAAAAGCCCGTGACTGATCTTATTAAGAATGCCCCTATCCCTAAGGAAACTGGGACGACTCTCCTGCGAATTTATCCCCAACTTATAGGGAATATAGTTTTGGAGCAGACTGAGCAAGCATGGTTAGACCTAGGAAATAAATTAGTAGTTTTAGGGGTGGCTCAACCCGTTACTAAGGCTGAATTTTCCACTACCCATCCTACTGCTGCCGGATTAGTTACAATTCAATCTAGCCGTCGTCGGGTAGCAAAACCCTCTAAAATCCAACCTGAAGAGGAAGTGATTCTAGGCGATCGCTCCGGGGCAATTATCTGGCAATCCCAGATTGGCAAAGGGCAATTAATCTTGATCACGACTCCCTACCTAGGGGCAAATGCCTATCAAAAATCACCCGGTAATTTTAAGTTACTTAGCCAATTAGTTGATCAAAAAAATCAAATTTATATAGATGAATATCTCCACGGCTACCGCGATCGAGAGGAAATTGCTAAATCAGGTGTGGGTAACTGGATAGCTTATCTGGAGAGGACTCCTATATTAGTAGTCGTTTTGCAGATGGGAGTAATTTTTCTAGTTTTTCTGTGGGGTTACAATCAACGTTTGGGGGCAGTGATTCCCTTGGTGACTCCGACAATTAATAATAGTAAAGAATATATCAAGGCGATCGCCGCAGTGTTAGAACGGGCGAATTGTCCAGACTTTCTGGTAAGTACGATCGGCAAGGCGGAACAACTTAAACTCCAAAAATCCCTTGGTTTGGGCAATACTCCCGTTGCCCCAGAAATATTACTAGCAGTGTGGCAAGAGCGTACAGGGAAGCCTGCTAAGAAACTGGCAGAAATTTTCCAACAACAGGCTCTAATTACCCAAAATAAGCCCCCGACCTCAGCCACAAAAAGCAAAGCTATTCTTGATCTGCTAGAAAAATGGCGACAATTACATTAATATAGCGATCTATTCCGTGATGAAAAACCTATGACGCAGTTACCCAAGGATTTAGATGAAGCAGTTGCCCAGGCAAGGGAATCGACCCAAGCCGCCCTAAAAGATGGCAAAACCCGGATTATGGTGGAATTGGTATTTCCTGAACTGAAGCCAATGGCGATCGCTTGGGATTTTCTCCCGGCTTTGACTAGCTTGTATAGTTCTGGCTTGAAGGTATTTTTCCCCGATACGGGAGCAGCAGCCCTAGCACGACGGGATTGGAAATTGGCAGAACTTAAGATTCAAGACTTGGGTAATGGCAGAACGCCCCTAGAACCTAAGATTGATCCTGAAGATGAGGCATTTTTGTTAATTGAACCCTCTTCAGTAGAAGTGTTAATCGTGGAAGAACTCTGCCGACTGGCGGGCGATCGTCCCTGTATTTTGTTCAATCCCAAACTAGAGGATGTAAGCATTGTGGGGATTGGCTATGCAGCAAGACAATTGCGCGATCGCTTTATTAGTACTCTGGAACCCTATTACTACCTGCGTCCGATGGATGATTTTGCTCTACTCCGTGCCTATCCCAACCAATGGCAAGTATGGCAACTAGTGGGGGAAGAATACCAAATCATTTCTGAGTCTCCCCAAAAACCTGTGGGAGAAGTATTAGATAAAATCATGATGGGAGGGGGGAGCCAATCTAGTGATGATCCCGATGCTCCCACCAAAAATTCTGGGGGTAAAAGTCCGGGCATCATGGCAAATCTCCAAAGATTCCTCCGAGCGCTCAGTAGTTAGTAACAATTTCCCTTGTCCGTTAGCCCAGGTCAGGGAATAAACAGACGACTAACACCCAAGTAGTTTTCAATCGACAGTACAATATCAGCTAGACGTGCGCTACATTGCTCCCGATATTCCCGTTCCACTAATCGATCCAGATTGCCAATCGTAATCACAGGCAGAGATGTAGCAGTACCTTCTTTGCGGATGGCTTGTTCCAAGGAATCTTTGCCTTTTGCGTTTCTATTCGCAGTCAATAGAAGCATTTGATTCTCTTGTGCAAATCGCCAGATGATTTGATCACTGGTATCAGCAGCCAGCCCAGCTTCTTGCAAAGTCACAAAACAATTGAGAGAATATCTAGCCATCCTTCAGCAGCTAAAGTTCCTTGGAACAAAACAATATAGCCTGTCAAATTATAATCAACTAAAAACATCATGCAGGTAGCCCAAGCCTCACTTTCCAAGTTTGGAGTTTAGCATAAAGTTTTTCTTGTCCGGGTTTTGGAGGCAACTTAGTGATTTCAGCTAAGCGCTCCCGGTTTTTCTCTTCCCAATACTCCCGCATCTCTTGAGTTGCTTGCAAAACGGTTTTATATTCTGCTTCTACCGCAGTCCGATTAGCTTCAATGTAGGAAAGTGCTGCTTGAAGTTGTTCTTCTGTCAAAGGAAGCCAGTTCAGAATTAGCTTCGGAGTCCAACCAGCCGTAAGATGATCCATGACATCATAAAGGGTGATCCGTGTACCGGCGATCGTTAATCCAAGCTCTGTACGAATGATAGTTGCTTTCCCATTAGATGCCAGAGTCATACCCACAACCCCCTAAGGTCTATCTGCCACTTGTTCAATAATTTATGCCTTTATTTTAACCTAAGCGATATCTAACAATTATTTCTTGCCGCTATCACTATTCTGATTAACAGCCTTCTAACAACTAAGCTCACCCGCCGCTGGAGTCCGGAGCAAGGAACAAGCACAGGCTGTAGGTATTCGGGTGCAGCACCTTGTTGGCTCGCAGTTGATGAGATATAGTTTCATTCGGAAGTTGTGAAATCTGTGAAGTCACTCAATCTGTAATAACCATTGTAATCTTGCAGCCGATTGATGCGGATGAATTTTTTGATTTGCCATAGATTGGCATTAAATATCTTTTTGAGTTGATGTCTTGATTTGAAAACGCCTTGAACGGGAACCGTAACATTGTGGAGAGGCTTGAACTTCAATATAAAGTGCGCCTCAACAAGATTAAGATGTTCTTTCGGACACTCGACAATGTAATAGCTGTTAAACTCTTTTTTCTTTTCGTCCCTATGAAAGCCTATGCGTGACATGACATCATACGCCTGCCCAACGTAAACAATTTCTGTGCCGTTGAGCAAGAAGTAAACACCAGTGATAACGGTTGGCGAATACTCGATTTTATTCTCTACTATCATTTCGTAATCAATATCACGGCTGTCGATTATCGCATGAAGTTCGTCGTAATTCATGTTGAATGAGTATTACACATGACCAAGCCGCGTGCTACAGGGCAACTATGTACTATATGGAAAGTTTTTTTCTAGTACAACTATTAGGGCGTTTAGGCTGATTGTCAAGTTTTCGTCTAAACACCTCATAAAGGATAAAAATAGGAATTGCTAGTCGAGTGTTTTTTACCTTGACTAATTATGCCAGAAGTAGCATGATCCTATTATGAATCCCCCTCCAAAAACAGTTGAATGGATTTCTAGTTCCCTTAATGACTTGAAAGAATTCCCCGAAGATGTTCAACAAGCAGTGGGATATGCCTTGTATCTGGCACAATGTGGCGAAAAACATCCAAGAGTAAAACCACTCAAGGGCTTTAAAGGAGCATCTGTTCTAGAAATTGTTCAGGATTCTGATGGAGATACTTATCGAGCAGTTTACACAATTAGGTTTGAGGAAGTTGTGTATGTACTACACGCATTTCAGAAGAAGTCTAAGCAGGGAATTGCCACCCCTAAGCAAGATATTGAAACGATCGAGGCACGGCTAAAACGGGCAAAAGAGCATTATGCTCAGTACTACAAAAGACGTTTAGAGGAGAGTTAAGGATGAGTGAAGAAATTAAGGTACAGTCTAGCAGTGGCAATGTTTTTGCAGATTTAGATCTGGCAAATTCTGATGAACTGTTAATTAAAGCCGAACTTGTCCGACAAATCAGTAAATTGATCGACGCTAAGAGCCTAACTCAAACTGAAGTAGCAAAAGTTCTGGGGATTGACCAACCTAAAATTTCTGCCCTTTTAAACGGAAAACTCTCTGGATT
>JANMHD010000458.1:0-2823 GCA_031374985.1 Coleofasciculaceae cyanobacterium OTE_70_metabat_329
GGGCTGACTTGGTGAGAGATGGAGATTTGAGTGAAGCCAATTTCTTGGGCAATCTTGGCTACTTGGAGTTCATGATCTGGGTAGCGATAGGCGTGGAGAAAGGCGATCGCACAACTGCGAAACTCTCGATCGTACATCATCTGCAAATCTCTAGTTACTGAGATTAAGTTTACTGGTTGCAATTCTTCCCCTTGGGCGGTGTAGCGTTCAGCCACTTCTATAACTTCTGTGTAGAGAGGGGAGGGTAATTTAATTTCTAGGGCAAAAATATCTGGGCGATTTTGATAACCAATCCGCAGGGCATCTTTGAATCCCTTGGTAATCACTAATACTGTAGGTTCTCCTTTTCTCTCTAGGAGAGCATTTGTACCTACCGTAGTCCCCATTTTAATAGCTTGAATTCTAGCAGCAGGAATAGGAGCTTCAGGGGGAATATTCAGGATATGCCTAATTCCTTGGAGGACAGCATCGGTATATCTATGGGGTTGTTCTGAGAGAAGTTTATATACCAGCAGCCTGCCGTCCGGGGCTTTGGCCACAATATCAGTGAAAGTACCGCCTCGATCGACCCAAAACTGCCAACCTTGCTCTTTTTCAGCCATCCCTCACCTCTATTAAGCTATATCTATCTCTACCTCTTTTACCTATATTTTTTGTATAGATTACTGCTCACCAAGGAAGCCAGTCAACATTTCAATTACTATAGATTTTATGCATAAATCTAACTCGTACAGTAACCACTAAGGCAGTTAGGGGAATTTAGGCTAGTAGAACCTCCACAAAGAGCCGATTTTACTACTTAACCTGCTTGACAATAGCTATATTATTTTAATTATTATTGATAGGTTCTAGAAGTATGGAAAAACAAAACTGGTTAAGAGTAGCTACTCAGTTAAAAGGTTCTGTGATTCCGGCTGTTTATAAGCGAGTATTGGGGTGTGGACTCTTTGGAGTTGTTATTTCCTGCTTGCATTTCTATCAAATACCTGTATCCTATCCAATTTTAGGCACGATCGTCCCCAGTATTGTCTTGGGTTTATTATTAGTATTTCGGACAAATACTGCCTACGATCGCTTCTGGGAAGGACGACGTTTATGGGGAAGTATGAATAATAGTGTTCGGAACCTATCACGGCAGATGTGGGTTAATATTGCTACTCCTACCCCAGAAGATCAAGCTCAAAAAGTAGTATTTATGAGGTTATTAGTAGCCTTTGCGATCGCTACCAAACTCCATCTCCGAGATGAGCCAATTGATCATGCAGAATTTCAAGACCTCATTCCCAACTTTCAATACCTCCAACTCAAGGATCTGCATAACCCACCCCTAAGAATTGCCTTTTGGATTGGTGATTATCTTCAACAACAATACCAAAATAACTACATTAATGCTTACCAACTAGAGGCTATGCAAAAGCTATTAGATAGTTTAGTAGATGCTCTAGGAGGCTGTGAGCGGATTCTACGAACTCCCATACCTCTAGCCTATGCTATTCATCTTAAGCAATTACTACTTATTTATTGTCTTCTTTTACCTTTTCAGTTAGTTAATTCCCTACAATGGCTAACAGGTTTAGTTGTAAGCTTGATTAGTTTTACTTTGTTAGGAATTGAAGAAATTGGTATAGAAATAGAAAACCCTTTTGGTTATGATGCCAATGATTTACCACTAGATCGAATTTGTAGTACGATGCAGCGTAATTTAGAGGATCTAATGACTCTAAGTCCTAGTGTTTTCTATAATTCAAAATAATAAGTCAAGAAAATAAAAAAATAATTTCGACTGATTTATATTACAAAATAATGTAGAGTGTTCTTTGAAATAATGGGCAATAGGAGGATCGAGATCAGTGCAATGTCCTAAGTGTAAGAGCAGTGAATTGCGGAGTGGTACTTTATCTAGTCATTTGGCAGTGGAGGATTGTTACGAGTGTAAGGGAACATGGATCCCCGCAGAAAATTATGCTGATTGGCAGAGCCGGCAACCCCGATCCCAGAATAAGATACGTTTTGCTGATACTCTCAATGTCGATTATGTCCAGTCTCCTTACGATACGAAGGGGGCATTATGTCCAGAATGTAGACGCTATCTTTCTAGGGCTAAGGTGATGTTAGAAAATCCTTTTTATGTGGAAAGGTGCGCTAATTGTCAGGGGATTTGGTGTGATCATGGGGAGTGGGATGTGCTAGAAACTTTGGGACTACATACCACGATCGATCAATTATTTTCCGCAGAATGGCAAACTCAAGCCCGAAAATTACAACAAGTATCTAAGGAACGGCAAGCGACGATCGATAAACTTGGTGGGGAATTAGCTAATCTAGTCTTTGAGGTGGGGGAGAAGCTAAAAGATCATCCCAATGGAGATTTTGGAGTAGCTTACCTGATGCGCCAGATTTCTGAACCCTAGTCTAAAGCGATCAGCTAGAGCCTTCATCAGCCGAGAGTAATTTCAGGGCAAATTGACTATGGAGTTGAACAGATCGATCGCTATCCTTAAGCAACTTCTCTAGGGCATCTTGTCCCTCTGCCTCCCCTAACTGCCCCAAGGAAGAGGCAATTGCCTGTCTAATCTCAGTCCTAGCTAATCCCGGATGATTACCACTGAGCATTTTAACTAAAATTCCGCAAGCCTCATGCTTAAAAGTTTCTACCCGTCCCAGAATTGTCACAATCTCTATCCATACTTCAGGTGAATTGTGGTCTAGGTTTTGTTGTAAATAATCCAAGGCTAAAGATTGCCTTATCCATCCCAGTTGGCGAAGAATTTCAATCTGTAAACTTAGGGGTAAAGCTACAGAATCTTTGGTAATAAATTCCCC
>JANMHD010000180.1:0-2085 GCA_031374985.1 Coleofasciculaceae cyanobacterium OTE_70_metabat_329
TGCAAAAACTCATTGCGAGTCTTGATTAACTGGTTATAATTCTCTCGTTCTTCGGGGGTGAGCTTAACTAAAATTTGCTCTGTGCGATAGTCTGCCAAAGCTCCGCCCATCAAATCTTCAGCCCGTTTGCGATAGACTTCCGTGCCAATTAAGATTTCTAAATCCTCATGCTTGCCGTCTGTGCGTTCAGGAGTGGCAGTTAAACCTAGGCGGTAGGGAGCGATCGCAAACTCAGCAATTACTCGATTAAAATCCGTGGGCAGGTGATGGCACTCATCAAAAATTACTAATCCATAACGATTGCCTAAAGATTCTGCTTGAATAGCTGCACTATCATAGGTGGAAACTAAGATACTTGTCTGATCTCGTGATCCGCCCCCTAGTAAACCTACTTCGGCGTTGGGGAAAGTTGCCAATAGGCGGGTATACCATTGGTGCATCAGGTCTAGGGTAGGAACCACAATTAGGGTGCTGAAAGGTGTGGTCTGCATGGCCATGAGAGCTAGATAGGTCTTGCCTGCCGCCGTAGGGAGAACCACAACGCCCCGTTTTCCGGCCGCCTGCCATGCTTGCAGTGCCTCCTGTTGGTGGGGATAAGGCTTGAGAGGTAAACTTGCTTCTAGTTTTAGTCCAGTATAATTACTCGCTTGATTGTTAATACTAGATTGTTCCTGTTTCAACCCCGCTAGAAGTTCGGTGTAATGAATTGCTGGAATGCGGAATTTTTCAATACGATCGTCCCATGTAGCATAATCCATCCAAGATTTTGCCTTGGGGGGCGGATGGAGAACTAGAGTACCTCGATCGAAAGACAGAATAGGAATACGTGCCATAAATATCTCAATGCCTAGCCAAGTATAGCCATCCTTTAATAATTTATCAGTCCTCCTGCCAGTCAAGATTAATAATTATAGCTTGCAAAGTATTACTAATCTTCTAGAATTGTGTTCTTAAGATTGAGATTTAATCATTGAAAATTAATTTATTTGTTAAATTTCTGAAAATAATTATTTTTAGATGTATAAAAGTATAGAAGTCTTTTCAGGTTTCTATTTATTATCTAGAGAGGAGATTATTCCATGCTTACTAAGCCTTTACAGAGAGTATTCCAAGCCGCAGTTATTGCCTTACCTCTTATCTCTATGGGTGCAAAAAGTGCCTTAGCTGATCCCCGTGATTTTACCCTAGTTAATGCTACTGGCACTACTATTTTGCAATTATACGTTTCCCATGTCAGTGAAAACACTTGGGGGCCAGATATCTTAGGTAGGGATGTTTTACCAGCAGGCGAATCTACTCCTATTGTTTTCCCTGAGCCTGAGCCGGGTATCTGTAGCTATGATATTAAGGTAACAGTTGAAGGCGGAGCAGAAGGTCGGCTAAACAGTGTTAATCTATGCACCGTAGGAACTGTTACTTTTAATCAATAGTAGAAGTAATAAGTTTTTCTTTGATACCTAAATTAAGTGAATCCTAAATTATTTTGTGAGCATTATCTTTATTAAAGGGTAGTACTCACAATTTTTATTTTTAGGCATATTTAGATATTTTTAGATTTATATTTTAACTTAATGTAATTTAATATAATTCAAGGTAATTTGTTCTATTTCTCCTCAAACTAAAAATGCTAAATCAATCTTTCAAGTCGGCGATCGCTAAACTTAGTCCAGCCGTTTATATTGTGGGAGCAGGACCAGGAGATCCAGACTTGCTGACGGTCAAGGCACAGCGGATTTTGTCTTTGGCAGATGTGATTATTTTTGCTGATTCTTTGATTCCGATCGCCATTCTCGAAGGAATCCGGGCTGATGCTGAAGTGATTCCCACCGGGAGCAAAACCCTAGAAGAGATATTACCTTTAATGATCGATCGAGTGCGATCACAACTTTCCGTAGTCCGGCTCCATTCAGGAGATTTAACTCTCTACAGTACTATCCATGAACAGATTCATTCCTTAATCACCGCCAATATTCCCTTTGAACTAGTCCCCGGTATCGGTGCTTTTCAGGCAGCGGCAGCTAAATTAGGAGTAGAGTTAACCGTTCCCGGTGTGGTGCAAAGCATTATTCTTACTCGCATTAGTGG
>JANMHD010000541.1:0-2728 GCA_031374985.1 Coleofasciculaceae cyanobacterium OTE_70_metabat_329
GTCACGACTTCTTGCAATTCTTCTTTAGCTTCTTCAATCCCTGCTACATCATCAAACATCACCCCAGTTTTAGCTTCCATTGCAAACCGGGCGCGGGACTTACCAAAGTTCATAGCCTGGCCGGGACCGCCGGGGACATTCCCCGAACGGCGGAAGAGAAAGAACAAACCACCTAAAAGTAATACGGGAAATACTAGATTCCCCAAAATACCCCAGATGGCTCCATCATTCCGTAGGGGATGAGCTTCGAGAGCAATATTGGCATCTCGAATTTTAGCGATTAATTCTGGAGAACTGATGGGCAAATCTACCCGGAGGCGCTGCATTCGATCGTCTAATTCTGGGTCTGTAGCTTGGACGATCGCAGTTCTGCCGCCATCATATAGATCAACCTTCGTCACCCGGTTAGCATCTAGGTATTCCAAGAATCTGCCGTAGGTCATTCTAGTACTCGCAGTATTTGCGCTGCCCGATTCCCCTACTCCAGCAAAAGCTCCTTGCCAGACAAAAAAGCCGATGACCAAGGCGGGGAGAGTCCAAAGTAAAATTACACGCCAAGAAAGTTTCATTTGTTATGTTTCCTAGATGGTTCAATCAATTATCTTAATGTTGCCTTTATCTTAACTAAATGTAACATAATTTTCATCTGCCTCAGTTTTTAGACCTTTGTTGTAAATATAAACCTTAGGAAAATTCTCCAAGTAAATCTTGAACCAGTTGGGGAAAAGCACGGAAATTTGTTACTTCTAGCAAATACATCAAGCTCTCCCCTTAGGAGACGGACTTTGAAATTTCGGTTTTCTAGCTTTCCTTTTCTCTTTTTGGAAGAAGGTTCCGTCAGTCGATTGCCCTACCACCACCATCGCTGTGTAGTATAGTAAGTCATAGGAATTTGATAAGGCTAGGACTCATGATTTCAACCGCTGATTTTCTTACATATACTCAATGGATGGCGATCGCTACCGTTGTTTGTGCTGCTTTGACTGGTATAGGCTTTGTCCTCCAGTGGGGGATTCGGTTCCGACTAGTAGGGATTACGGGTTTCATGGGAGTACTGGTATTCGGCTTATTAGGCTTGAGTTTTGTTCCTTTTAGTCATCCCCTTGTTCCCGGAGCCGCTAAATTTTCTCTGGTATATGATAATGGCGGTAACCAGTTAGTGATTGCCGTAGCTCCAGAAATTACTGAAACAGCCCTGACTGCTACTCTCCAGCAAGTAGCCGAGAAATTTTCTTCCTCCGGTCGCTTAGGGGGAACTAATGGCCAGTTAGTTGTGCGGGCAAGAACCATTATTCATCCCGAACCCGGGGTTTCTCAGCCATTGTACTTAGGGGAAATCAAGCGATCGCTAGGCAACCGGAATGCCCAAGCAACTGCCCCAGCCATAGAGCCGCAGATTAATCACAAGAACTTTCAAGTTCTCCAGCAAGCTATTGCTCAAACTAAAATAATCGCACCATAGTTTAGTCCTAGTTAAATCTTATAAAATTACATAACTCATGTTTGATACCCAAGCATACCTGAATCGGATTAATTACCAAGGAAGTGTAGAGCCAACCGCCGCCGTCCTCAAGGCTCTCCATTACCAGCACATGTTAACAGTCCCTTTTGAGAACTTGGATATTTACCTTGGAAAGTCGATCGTCTTGGATCAACCCACCTTCTATCACAAAATTGTGGAACAAAAGCGGGGTGGGTTTTGCTATGAACTTAATGGCTTATTTGCTAAATTATTACAAGAATTAGGGTTTCATGTGACTCTCCTCTCTGGACGGGTAGCTATTCCCACCGGCGGCTATGGAGCAGATTTTGGGCATTTAGCTTTGTTAGTAGAACTGGACGACTACTCTTGGCTAGTAGATGTGGGGTTTGGGGATTCTTTCCGGGAACCGATCGGCTTTGGTCCCGTATCAGAACAAGTCAGGAATGCCTACCGTTTAGTTGCCGAAGAAGCAGGTTACTGGATTCTTTTGCAAAGACCCAAATCAGAGCAACAGGAGAGTTCTTTGTATCTATTTACCCTAGAACCCCGAAAGCTAGAGGATTTCAAGAATCTTTGTCTGTACCAACAAACTTCCCCAGACTCAATCTTTACCAAAGGCCGTCTCTGTACCAAAGCTACGATCGAGGGCAGAATTACCTTAAGGGATAAAGTATTACTAATTACTACAGGAACTGAAAAACAAGAGTATCCTGTAAATAGTGAAGAGCATTATCAATCTCTCCTCAAGGAACATTTTGGGATTATTTTAGTCTCTTGATTTTTGCTCATTGCTACCCTCTACAAAGTAGATTTCTGCAATTATTTCAGGAGTGATTTAGATGAACCCACCTCAGAAGTTGAGTCTAAGTGCTGCGGCCATTCGGCAACACATTGCTACCTTAGTATTAACCGTGACTGTAGTTATTTTGGGCTGGTTTTTTTTGACCCAGCTACGGGTTGATCTCCTGCCCAGCATTACCTACCCCCGCATTAATGTAAATATTGATGCCCCCGGTATCTCCCCAGAAGTAGCGGTAGATGAAATTACTCGCCCTCTGGAAGCTGCTCTCAGTGCCACCGAAGGTGTGGTACAGGTTTATTCCCAAACTAGGGAAGGCAGAATTAGTGTCGAGCCATACTTTCGGCCGGGGGAAAATATTGATCAAGCCCTGAATGATGCCACCGCCACCCTGAATCGGGCTAGGGGGAGCCTGCCAGATACGATCGGGCAACCCAGAATTTCCA
>JANMHD010000542.1:0-2118 GCA_031374985.1 Coleofasciculaceae cyanobacterium OTE_70_metabat_329
AGATGAATCGTTACCATCATCAACAACACCGAGGCAATCACCGCCACCGTGGCCATATCTGTAGGTAGACTATCCTTGAAAATTGCCAACAGGACAATTAACAAAAGTAATATCGTAGGCGCCTCATTCAAAGCCCGCAGAGTTTGACTAGTCCACTGACAAGTTCCCGCCGCTAATTGCTTCATCAATCTGCCACAGTAGAAATGATAGCCAATCAACACCGCCACAAACCCCAACTTGGCATGGAGCCAGCCCTGCTTCAGCACCTCCGGTTCAGTCCAGAGGATGCCGATCGCCATAGCGATCGTAACAATCATCCCCGGCATCGTAATGATGTGGTATAAACGCTTTTCCATAATCCCGTACTGCTGCTTCAGAATCCCCTGAGCAGGTTCCGGCTGGGCATTCGCTTCCACATGGTAGATAAACAACCGCACCAAATAAAACAATCCGGCAAACCAGACTACAAAACCAATGACGTGAAACGCCTTAAACCATAGATAAGCCATACACCTTTACTAACCTTTATTAAAAATAATGGGAAATTAATTCCAGAAATTAATGATTACTATTGTGCCTGATGTTGAAACAAACTTTCTAGGTAAACTTTAGCGCAGGCTCGATAATTACTGGCTGTATCTGTGGTTTTTCCTGACCCATTTTGTAGCAAAAACTGAGATAGGGCTGCGGCGAATACTCGGTCTTGATCCCAGCTAGGGTGGCTTTCTAGGTAGCTTTTTAGGGAAGCATGGAGTTCTTCAGGGATTTCTGTAAAGATACTAATTGTAGGAGTCATAGAGGTAGTGTTTAGGGTGAATGCTTATTTAGTAGATGATTCTGTAGATGATCATTTTCAGTCAAGACTCCAAAATTAGCAACCCTCCCTCTAGCCAAAATCTTTGCCTAAAGAAAAAAATCCTCACGACATAATCAGGCTTCAAGCCTCTTTTTTGTTACAAAACTTTATGAAAATCTTAAATTTAGTCTGGCCTCAAGGAATCGATCGCAATATCCCCAGATCAACGCTAACTTAACCCCCAACCCCAAATAGCTGGGGAAAACCTGTGGATATCTAGGGAATAACTCCACCATCTCTGGGGAAACTGTGGGGAATACCTGGGGGATAACTCCTTAAGAAAATAAGAATTGCAAAGAAGAAAATATTTAAAAAATCTTTTAAATAGCGATCGTACAATTAGGAAAAATAACTACTTTATTAATAACACCCAAGATATTCAGCAATTCTATAAACCAATGGTGACAACCACTTTAATTCCTTCTCAAAATAGTAGCGCTGAAAAAACCATGACATTGACAGGGATTCAATGGCAAACATTTAAATCTATTATGTCTGATGTCGGTGATGGTAGAGGCTGGAGAATTGCTTATGATCAAGGGGTTTTAGAAATCAGAATGCCACTGCCAAAACACGAACGACCGAAAGTCATGCTGGAACAATTTATTGGGATTTTGGCAGACGAGTTAGAAATTGAAGCGATGAACCTTGGTGCTTTGACTTTGGAACGAGAAGATTTGGCTCGTGCTATTGAACCCGATGCTTGTTTTTATATTCAAAATGAATTTTTAGTTAGAGGTAAAGATGAGATTAATTTGCCCACTGACCCACCCCCAGATTTAGTCGTAGAATCAGACCATACAAATTCTTCGATAAATAAATTTAATATCTATGCTTCTCTGGGTGTGCCGGAAATTTGGAGGTATAGAAATCAAAGCCTTGAAGTCTATCAACTCGTGGATGGAAATTACGAAAAAAAGGAAACTAGTATAGCTTTTCCGTTTTTACCAATAGCAGAAATTCCGGGTTTGATAGAGCAAAGTAAAATTATTGGACAAAGAGCAGCTATAGGCTTATTCGCAGCCAGAGTTAAACAAATATTGGCCTAGGAATGGATTAAGTTCTGCCGTTGCAGGAAAAGAGCAATACTTGCAATTTAGGACAGTCACCAAGCTGATGGTGTTGTGTAACTCCCAGTACGTAAGAATTACACAACACTAATTTACTATCTTTCCAGAGGTAAGGGTTTTGGCAAACGGAGAGTTAACAGCGTGGTGGGTAAATCATTGTTGACGGCTCTGCCTTGGGGATCAAAGCTAGAA
>JANMHD010000143.1:0-2117 GCA_031374985.1 Coleofasciculaceae cyanobacterium OTE_70_metabat_329
AACAGATAAGGGTGGGAAATCTAAAGGATCCTGATGCAGCATTCCAATCCCAGTAATAATTGCTTCCTCTGGAGTTTTTACAGCTACAGGTTTACTATCTAGTAAAATAATCCCCTCATCTCGACTAATAAAACCACTCAAAATCTTCACTAGGGTACTTTTTCCCGCTCCATTTTCCCCCAACAAGCCATGAATACTACCTGCTTCTACTATTAGCGAAACTGCTTTATTTGCTAACACATGACCAAATTTCTTCGTAACATTTTTAAGTTCAACTTTCATTACTTTTAAAAGGGAGAATTAAAAGGGAAAACCTATTTCTAAGCCCCTTTTTTAAGGAAGAGAAAATTCTACTTCTAAATCCCCCCTTTTGAAGGGGGGGGGTGGGGGGATCCCATCTACTTACTAGAGCCTTGAATACCTTGTAACAATTGGGGCATATACCAGATTTGTTGAGGAGTTGCGGTTTCCCCAGCCTTAAGAAAATCTGTCCCATCTTGGAATTTCAAGGGGCCTTGGTAGAGATTAACACTCTTATCTCCCAAAGTCTTAATAAATTCATCAAAAGACTTCCCATTAGCTTCAGTCAAACCCTTACCCCGGACAAAACCCACAGCAGAAGTATCCGCACTATTTAGATCCTTCCAATCGGGCTTACCCCAGATAAATTCTCCCTTGAAACTTCCCGCCTTGGTTTGCTTCACAGCCTCTGTGTAGGCAGGCCCCCAGTTGTAGACTGGCACGCCTAAGCAAACCTCTGGAGCCGTATCACAACCACTCTTTAACCCGTAAGATGTGAATTGAACTTTTTTCCCAGCAGCTACAGCTTTCTTTGCTTGGACTCCTGCTTCTGGGGTATCAATTCCAGAAATAACTACGTCATAGCCGCCATTGTAAAATTCATCGGCCACTTTGGTGGGGTCGAGGGTGACGCCGGGAATGTTAAACCAGAAGCCAATCCACGTTACTTTGAAATCTAAATCTTTGGCATCTTTCTGACGATATTTTTCCCAACAATGCCTTGCTCCTAGGTAGGTAGCAGAGACAAGACGACGAGTTTCATCATTGATTAGAGGGCCAAGGAAACCAATCTTGCCCGATTCACTACTCAGGGCTGCCACACAACCCGTGAGCATTCTGCCGTACTCCATTTCTGGCATGAAGTTACCTAGATTAGATAAATTTTTGAAGTTTTTGCCCTCTTTCCAAGCGTAGTCACCGGAGGCATGAATTACCGTAACTTTGGGGTGTTTCTGGGCTGTGGCGAGGGCATCATCTTTGAAATCATCGGAGTTAAAAATAATTACCTGCGCTCCTTTAGCAATTAGGTCATCGGCAACTTGGGAACCTTTGACGTTGGGGCGATCAGCGGGATTGACCTTATCTACATACTCCACTTTCACATCAGGGATTTTTTGAGTAACGTATTCTGTCACCGCTTCGTAGTGTCCCTGACTCCAGCCTTTATCATTCTTCGGGCCAACCATGATTACCCCAACGGTAAACTTACCAGCAGCAGGACTAGCGCCGGGGCTAGAAGCAGGAGATGCTCCGGCAGTGGGGGAGGTTGCAGGGGAGTTAGTCGCAGTAGGAGTACCACTACCACAGGCATTTAGTACCAAACTTATGGTAGCTAAGGCTGTTAAGGGCTTAAAAAACTTAAATTTCATAGGAATTTACTCTTTAGTTGTAACGTTGCTAACTTATTTTAAGGACTTACCTATCTTTACGATAGATTCAAGAGTCAACTGTTACCCAGACTACAATTCATTTATTAAGGGGACACGCCTCACTGTTGAGTATATTTTAGGTTTGCTTGCTCATGGCACCACTGAACTAGAGATATTGGAAGAGTATGAAGGATTGGTTGAGGCGGATATCAGAGCTTGTCTTTTGTTTGCATCTCGATCGATTGCACTATTCACCCCTAGGATAAAATAGATAATATACGGTTTTTAACTTGGAGGTTAAACATATGCCTCATTCTAGACTTAGTGGCGAAGAGATTACCCAGCGAGGGAAGGAACTTTATCGTAATAGCATCCGCCCTCAAGTAGAAACATCGGATAACATTGGTAAAATTATCTCGATCAATATTGAAACAGGAGAGTACGAAA
>JANMHD010000574.1:0-3683 GCA_031374985.1 Coleofasciculaceae cyanobacterium OTE_70_metabat_329
TGTGCCTCACCAAGCTGCAAAGTGCTGTAAAATATTTCATACTAAAAATTGAAGATATTTATGAGACTTTATCTTTAATTTATCCTAGCAAAAAAAAGAGAAAAACTAGGAAATCTTTATAAAGATTTCCTTATGCCATCAGCTATTTACCTAATTTCATCAAGTATTCCTGTTCTATAGCGATCGTAAATCCTTTGCTAGATCAAACTGCTTTTAGTAAATGATTTTACCCCTAGTATTCTTTTCTTTGTCAATATATTAAATTGCGGGTTTAGTAGGTAAATGCCAAGAAATAAACTAGGAGTGTTATCCTATACATTGTCATGAAATAACTGCTAATTTGATAGATGTCTGGATAGTAATTCTGCCCCGATATTAGCAATGAAACTATTTTTCAAAGACTTTGAATAGAAACAATGATTAAATTATCTCAGGTCAGAATTATTTTAGTGGAAACTGCCGGGGCATTAAACCTTGGTTCCGTGGCAAGGGTGATGAAAAATATGGGTTTATCTCAACTGGTATTGGTAAATCCCCAGTGCGATCGTTACAGTGAAGAAGCCCAGCACATGGCGGTCCATGCTAAAAATATTTTGGATAATGCCCAGATAGTTGCTGATTTACCCACTGCCTTGGTGGGATGTAGTCGAGCGATCGCTACCACCTCCGAGCCTCGATCGCTCACCACCCCCCTAGAACCTTTACGCCCTACCCTGCCTTGGCTCTTGGCCACTCCCCAACCCGCAGCCCTGATTTTTGGACGGGAAGATAGTGGTCTAAGTAATACTGAATTAAATTACGCCCAAAGATTTGTGGCTATTCCCTCCCACGGAGATTATCCTTCCCTAAATCTGGCTCAAGCGGTGGCTATTTGTTGTTATGAATTACATCAGTTAACCCCGGCAGAAAAAAATGTTCCAGAAAAAGCAGAATTAGTTTCTCTAGATGCCTTAGAAATGTATTATCAACAGTTAGAAGCGGTATTGTTAAAAATAGGCTATCTTTACCCCCATACAGCCCCAGCAAAAATGGCTAAATTCCGACATTTATTTAATCGAGCAGATCTAGCCCCAGCAGAACTGTCTATGATGCGGGGGGTATTGAGCCAAGTAGAATGGGTAGTTCAGCAAAAAGCATGACTAATCAAGAACCAGACCAGCTAAAAACATCAAGTTCTGTTCGAGGTAATCCGGCTAATCCTAGATTTAGAACCTCCTCGGAACATCGATCGACAGAAAAAAAACCTCCTAAAAATACTTCTCAAGGGAAAAGAAAACTTAACTCTGCAAAGCAGAAAAAAAGAAGTAATAGTTTCCCTTGGCAGTTTGGTAGTTGGCTGAGACAAGTTTTGGGTGGTGTGGGTCGTCAGAAGCAACGCAAATCTAAGGTTTCTAAAAAAGCTGCTCCTCTTAATTCCTCAAGTAATTTATCTAATTCATCAATTAATCCCTCCCCTAATTTCTTAGATGCTCCTCTCCCCCGGCGGCGGCCATCATCTCCCCTACCAATCCCTGCTTCTACTACTCCCCCTAGAAATACTCCTAGGAATACTTCCAGAGCAAGATTACCTAAGCGTCCTCCTAATCAGAAAAAGAAGTCAAGCTCAACGGTAGTTTATGGATTGCGGTTGCTAATTTTGGGAGTGGGCTTGGGAGCGATCGCTGGGACTATCCTTTATATTTCTGACCCCGCAGCTCGCCCGATTAGCAATGCCACAAAGATGTCCCTGACAGAAGCTGCCCCTAAAACCCCCAGTCCTAGTAGTTCTCTAGCCTCCCCGATCGCAGCAATGAATCTACAACAGGGAATCCCGGCACTCCAAGCCCAATTAGAGGAGCTGATCAAAGCCCGACCTAATTTCCAGGTAGGAGTATTTTTACAGGATCTAGATAATGGCAGTTTTGTGAATCTTTTGGGAGAAAATCCTTTTGCGGCTGCTAGTACTATTAAGCTGCCGATCTTAATTGCTTTCTTTCAAGATGTGGATGCCAAGAAAATCAATCTAGGGGAAATGCTGACCCTAGAAAAGAGATTTGTCGCCACCGGTTCTGGGGAACTGCAAGACCAGCCCTTAGGAACTAAGTACACTACTTTAGACGTGGCAACCCGGATGATGGTGGGTAGCGATAACACGGCAACTAATATGATTATCGATCGCTTGGGGGGGCTAGAAGTTCTCAACCAACGATTCCAAAGTTGGGGACTAAAAAGTACTTCTCTTCAGGCGATGTTGCCAGACCTAGAAGGAACTAACCTAACTACCCCTAAGGAATTGGCTATGGTGATGGCGGCGGTAGAGCAGGGAGAGTTGGTTTCTCGAAGGTCACGGGATTTAGTATTTAGTATTATGCAGCGCACTGAGAATGATACTTTGCTACCTAAAGGCTTAGAGAAAAATGCAGCGATCGCTCACAAAACTGGCAATCTAGGTACTTTAGTGGCGGATGCCGGATTAATTGACATGGCTAATGGTAAGCGGTACATATTGGTGGTAATGGTTAAACGTCCCCGAAATGATCAGCAGGGGGCGGAGCTAGTCCGGCAAATCTCCCGCACTACCTACAATTACTTCAAGCAACCCTCCCCTAGTGGAAAGCCTTAATTAATGTGAGTTCGATTTAAGCAACAGCCCTGGCTCTAAGCCTAGAGACTTTCCCTGAGCGGAGTCGAAGGGAACATTTCCGCTATAAATGAAGATAAGCAATCAAAGATTTGTGGTGGGGTTTTGGCTACTTCGACAATGCTCGGCATAAATTTGACTCAGTTCGGCTTCGCTCACTGACCTACGCTCAGCCAGCAATAATGGTTATAGTTTTTATAAATAAGCCCCTCTAGAATTGTCTAGAAAGGGCTTATTTTAGTTGATAGGCTGGTCTCTTACTCTATCAAAAGTAGCACAAATCTAACGATTGGACTGAGAACTACGAAACTTTGAGGGATTGCACTCGGCATACGGTGAATTTAAGCAGAGCCAACTATCAGCAAAACGTGTGCCGCTTATGATACCAGCCCTTAAGGGGTTGTTGCAGGCTGGATTGGGATTATTTAGACAAGCAAAGCTTCCTATACCCGACTCTTGGAGAATTATGGGTGAACTTTGAGATGCAGTAGCTGGGAGCACGCCGAAAATACTGACTGTGACCAATCCCGCTAGACTTATAACCTTTTTTATGGAATTATTTTTTAAACTTGTCATGGTACTAGTATCCTCATTTTTAACTTTTGAGACCAACAGAGAGTTAAATGTCTGTATAATTCGACACTAACATTATTTTTAACTGTTGGGGTTAATAGAAGATTAAATATCTGTATAAATTAATACTAAAAAGAAACTGTTTATCTACATAAAATTGAGCCATTAATCTGCCTCGTTTTCCTTAATGGCAGTGGTGATTTCTTCGGGGTGGATTTCGGTATACATCCAAGCATTTGCTAGGTCGATCGCATTTAAGGGGGGCGGCTTCTAAGATTTTGGCATCGCTCAATCCTTCTCTTTTTACCTCTTTGTATATCCTTTCCTATTTGCGCATTGGGTAACAAATTAGACTTCTTGCGGAATTACTTGCATCCTCCACCCTGCCGGAAGCAAGCTATGGGGGAAAAGGGCTAAGAATTTCTCCCCTCTCCCGCTCTGGGAGAGGGGCTGGGGGTGAGGGCTTCTTATCATTTACGCAAGAGGTCTA
>JANMHD010000590.1:0-14050 GCA_031374985.1 Coleofasciculaceae cyanobacterium OTE_70_metabat_329
ATATTAAGGCAGGAGGCTCAAAATTTAAGGACTGACAATGGAGAACTACGTTCCCTGTTTTACACTACATTGATTACTTGTATTTTACGGTAGTGTTTCATCATGTTCAGCAGTGTTTAGAGGATATTTCTTCTCTACTTCTTAATTATTGTTCTGGAATAGGGTTAGAAAACTTTGCGCCTCGATCGATTAAAGCAATATGCCATTGCCCTAGATTACTAGTTTCGTAAGCTATATAGCGCCCATCATTGGTAATAGTCGGCTGTCGCACCGAACCCCGGATATCCGCAGTTAGTAATTGCGATCGTTCTTGCTGGCGATCGTAAACCAAAATATCATTCTTTCCTCGTTCTGTAGAAACATACACCAAAAAACGACCATCCCCACTCAGAGCGGGTTGGTCTTGGAGAGAGTCAAATCGATTTAAGTTGGGCAGATTAATTAGTTGTTTTTGTTGCAGATCGTAGAGAAAAATATCTCTCTGTTGATTGCGATCGGAAGCAAATGCCAGATATCGGCCATCCCCACTATAGCTAGGAGACTGGTCAGTAGCTTGGCTATTTACTCCCCCTACCAAAATTTGCTGGGGCGAACTGAACCAAAGGTCTTGGCAACCAGCCCCTACCAAAACCAGAAGCAATAAACATAACAGGAGTAATTGCTTCCTCATCATGCCCAATTATGCCCAAAAGCTAAACAGTAGCCGCAGTTGTAGTCTTAACTACTAGATTTTTTAAGTTCTTAGCTAGACGAGCCTTCTTTCTGGCACCAGTATTGCGGTGCATCACACCCTTAACTACAGCTTTATCGATTTTGCTGTAAGCTTCAGAAAGTCTTTGTTGAGCCTGTTCCAAAGATTCAGAACTAGGTTGCTTCGCATAGGCTTCCGCAGCAACAAAAGATTTTTTAGTCAAAGTGCGGACAGTAGACTTGTAAAATTGATTGCGGAGGCGGTTCCGTTCCGCTATTTCAATCCGCTTGTTGGAGGATTTAGTATGAGCCATAGATAAGTATTTAGAATGAAAGTATTTTTGTTCACAGAAGATAGATCATAGCATTGCTTACCGCCAGAGTAAACCAGAAATTTTGCTTAACTACTAATCATTTATCTCAGCACCCAACTCCTGTCATGCCCCACAGCCTAGAATTAATAACCCTTGCCACTTATCTAACTGGAGAATTCACTAATCAAGAGCAGGCTTTGGCAGAGCCAGCTTGGTATGTCCATCTTCACCTCTGGCATCGTCCTATCGTAGGATTATTTTCTGAGGGGATTACTTTTTTTGCCGAACAAGCAAATGTCCTGAAGTTAGACCAACCCTATCGGCAACGCTTACTACAATTAAAGGAAGTTGCCAGTGATCCCCTCCATATCCAAGTACAATACTACAAAATTCTTATCCCCACTGACTTTCGGGGGGCGGGGGCAAATCCAGGCTTATTAGATAATTTGACTTTAGAGCAGGTGGAGTTACTGCCCGATTGTGTCCTTGATGTGACTATTTCCCAGCCAAGTTTTCCAGACTACTACTTTGAAGCACTGCCTACAAGCAATCGTCCCTGTTCCTTCAGCTATGAAAATAAAACCTACCAAGTCCAACTAGGATTTGCCACTAGTCTAGGACATTTTTTTAGCTACGATAAAGGATTAAACCCCCTCACAGGAAAAGCCATATGGGGGGCAATATTAGGAGCTTATCGCTTTACCAAATTTTAGAAGGCTATATTTTAAGTTGCCATGCTGCGGGGAACTCCCTCTAAAGCTTCCTCCTCAGTGTCAAAGATTTCAAAGACAGAATCCATCATTGTTACTTCAAACACTAGTTTTGCTTCTGGATGGACGCTACAAATCCGAAAGCTGCCTTTCACTTTGTCCGCATCCCGCATCCCAGCAACTAGAGAGGTTAAGCCAGAACTATCAATAAAATTTACTTGACTTAGATTAACCACCACATGGCGACTAAGTTTAGAAATACATTCTTGCAACTTCAAGCGAAATTGCCAAGCAGTAGTGATATCTAGACGACCAGTGGGAGCTAAAACTATCACTGTCGTTCCATCTTGTGTAGTGTGGGTTTTCTGATCGATATGAATCACCAATACATCTCCTTTAGGCAACTTCCCCTGAGTACCCAGAGGTAAGAGCATTTACTTGCTATTTTAAGCCTACCACCTCACCCTGTAAGAAGTAAGTTTTTCGGGCAAATTCTCTTCTTGGATTTTAACACTGGAATTTGACATCTACGCAGAAAATTAAGAACAACCCCAAAATAATTACCAAATAATTAAAATATTAAGGCTATTTGCCTAGTTATGGGAGTCATCTGATATCTCCATCGTAGTGGTAAGACCCATTTAAAGGATTGGATTCATTAAAGTAGGGTGTGTTAGCGCAGCATAACGTACCAGCCAAAGAATTTTGAGTCGACTTAGAAGGTGCGTTACATTTAATTAACACACCTTACTAGTTATACTAACCAATCTTGAGGCTTGAGAAAGTAATTATAGAGTTCTGCCTCTGGGCTATTGGGCTCCGGTTGATAGCCATATTCCCAACGGACTAGAGGCGGGAGAGACATGAGACTCGACTCGGTACGGCCATTAGTTTGTAATCCAAAAATAGTTCCTCGATCGTACACTAAATTAAATTCTACATAACGTCCCCGGCGATAAAGCTGAAACTGCCGCTGATGATCGTTGTATTTCATGGCTGATCGCTTTTCTACAATGGGCACATAGGCGGGTAAAAAGGCCCGACCACAATCATTCACAAAGCTAAATAGCTCCTCCCAAGTCCGAGATGGCAACTCTCCTAAACTTTGGCTATAGGAGGCCGCAGTCCCCTGAGCATCCTGACCTCGGTATAATTCTCCCTCGCCATTTTGGTAGTCAAAGAATAGTCCCCCAATGCCCCTAGTTTCTTGGCGGTGTTTGAGATAAAAATATTCATCACACCAACGCTTGAAGACTGGATAGTATTCTTTGTGGTGGCGATCGCACGCTTCTTTGAAAGTTTGATGAAAATGTTGAGCATCTTCCTTGAAGGGGTAGTAGGGAGTTAAGTCTGCCCCGCCTCCAAACCACCACACCGGGCCTGCCTCAAAGTAACGGTAGTTGAGATGGACTGTCGGAGCATAGGGGTTATGGGGATGAAGTACCATAGAAGTACCAGTGGCATAAAAGCTATGACCATCAGCATCAGGGCGTTGGGCCAAGATTGCCGGGGGTAGTTTGTCACCCCAGACCTCGGAGAAACCCACCCCTGCTTGCTCAAAAATACCACCCTGCTTAAGAATACGCGATCGTCCCCCACCCCCTTCTGAGCGCTGCCACGCATCTTCCTGAAATTTACCTTTACCATCAACAGATTCTAACTTGGCACAAATTTCATCCTGCAAAGTCTGCATAAATTCTTTCACTCTAGCTCTCGAATCGGCTGGAGGTAGATTAGGAGTCATGGATACTGGTGTGGAGTCAGGAATATTAGTAGTTTTGGTTGTCATAGGGTTACTTAATAGGTATTTACTATATTTTTTGAGGATTTTGGGGAGGCAATTTTTTAGTGGCACAGGAGCGATTGACTATCTACAGCAATGATATTAATTTAGCTAATTGCACCCCTTAACTCCACAATTGAAAATTATCCTGTAGAAACTGCATAGTCACAAGAACATTTTGTTAAAATTAAAGGTTCGATGGCTAGGAGGTAGACCTTGATTCTCAATTTTTCGTTTAAGTTTATAGTCCGGCGTGAGGGGTTGGCCCTCCAATTTGCCTACGATGAGACCTATCGAGTAGTTAGTGCAGCTTCAGTGGATGTGCTGTGGCAGAAAATCATTAACCTTGCTGATATATCTTGGCATCCGCTTCTGACCAGTACAAATGCTCCCCAAGGGTTAGTCCCCAAGCCGGGTTTGATTTATCAGGTGGTTACTCGTTTATTCCCGATTCCTATTCGTATTTTTGTAGAAAGAGTAACACCGATGGAACTTTTGAGTGTGCGAGTGATGACTATTCCTGGTATGGAAAATCGGGTTACTTATCGAGTAGAGTCTACTTTGTGGGGTAGCTATATTTCTTATTCGGTCAATCTGCGGGGTTGGCTATCACCCTTATTGTGGTGGTTAATCCAGCCTTACATGAAACAGGTGGCAGCTCAACTAGCTCAGGCAGCAGAACAGGTAGCGTTGTAAGGTGTGTTTTACCTGTATTCTTGTAAATCCTAAAGGGAAAGAATCCTGATGTTAGGAAAATAGGCAGGAAGACTCTCAAGGGCTTAAGATGGTTCGTTGTTTGCTCCTTTAGTTCTCCTCTATTTTTGTATGATTAAAAAATTTCTGATGTGGCTAGGGATAGGTATTGCCATGATTATTCTAGGTCATGGTGCCGTGTCTCTGGCAGCGGCTACACCCTTAAGACCAATTTCTTTTCAAGGAGCTAATTCCAATCTTCCCCAAGTAGCTGATCTAGGTTTTGATGACCAGATTTGGGGCGGCGAAAATATTGCTGGAGATAAGGTGAATTTACTTGCAGCGATCGATCACAGCCTCCGCTATCTACAGACCAACACGGCAGCGAGAACCTACAGTAATGGTGTCCACGGATTACCCCGGGGAAAAGTATTAGCCTCGGTACAAAGATTTCGTGACCTAGTAGAAATATCTCGTACTCCTACGGAATTGCAAGCGGCAGTAAACAAAGAATTCACTTGGTACAAGTCTATCGGGCGGGATAATCAAGGCACGGTGCAGTTTACGGCCTACTTTGAGCCGATTTATGCCGCTAGTCCTGTTCCTACAGAAGAATATCGTTATCCCTTGTATCGCCTGCCGCCTAATTTATCAGGGAATCCTAGCCGGCTTGATATTGAAGGTCGGGATGGTACTGGGGTTAATAGTCCTTTGCGGGGTTTAGAAATTGCTTGGCTACGCGATCGACTCCAAGCCTATCTTGTCCATGTCCAAGGTTCAGCCCGTCTCAGGTTTCCTAATGGCGAAATTAAATCTATTGGCTATGCCGGAAAAACTAGTTATTCCTATATCAGTATTGGGCGGGAATTAGTTAAGGATGGTATTTTGCCAGCGGAAGGTTTAACGCTGCCCGTGATGGTTGAATACTTCCGTCAGCATCCAGAAACCTTAAGTGAATACTTACCCCGCAATCGGAGTTATGTATTTTTTCGGGAGACTAATGGGGCGCAGGCCACTGGCAGTATCGGTGTACCAGTAACAGCTGATCGCTCGATCGCCACGGATAAAAGCCTGATGCCGCCGGGGGCTTTAGCCATGATCCGTACCCAGATTCCCTTTCCTACAGCTAATGGTGGGCTAGAAAAGCGCCTTGTAAATCGCTTTGTGCTAGATCAAGACACAGGCGGGGCAATTATTGGGGCTGGACGGGTGGATATTTTTCTGGGTACAGGAGAAGTAGCGGGCGATCGGGCGGGAATTGTTACCGATACTGGAGAACTCTACTATCTGCTCTTAAAAGACTAGTCTTTATCCCCAAATACCATTTGGAGTACCATCGTTTGTCCCCCCGGCTGATGATATTTATCGGCCCAAGCACGGATAGTTTGATCTAGTTCCGCTTGAGCAGCTTCTATTTGGTCTGGAGCTACATCTAATTCTTCTAATACCCGCATTACCTTAGGCTCATGGGCTGTCCAATCCCGCATCAGGCGAAAATACCGAGCAGTATCTTCAATCATGGTGTAGGTGCGTTCCTCTTCTTCTACTGGAGCGTAGTAGGAACGATTGAGAAGATAAAAAGGCAATCCCCAAGGGCAGTCAATCCGACTGACAGTTCCAGAATAAATTAGCCGTCGTTTGATATGTTCCGTAAAAGCTTCGCTAATAGGCACTTTGCGATCGACGGCTAAATCCTGTTGTGATCGATTATAGAGAAAGTCAATTAACTCTAGAAATTGGAAAGAATTAATAATTTGAGCATTAGGAATTGAGGGCGGTAATTTTGCTTCTAGATCTCGCTTATATTCGATCGGCAGATTAGTATTATGAATCCGGGGTTCTCCGGGCTGCCAAGGAAACTGCTCTAGCCATACATAGGGAAATTCAATTAAATAGCGGGGTTCCTGTGCCCCAAACATTTTTAATAATTTTCCTGTTGCCAAAGCCTCCCGGACTTCCTCAACAATTACTTTGACTCGTTTTGGTTCAATATGATGTAAATGTCCTGTGTGGCGGATATTTTGCTCCTGCTCCATATAGGTCATATAGATAGCACATTTTGCTGCTGTAGCTGCTGCATCTAAAAATGCTCCATGTCTATGACCACTAGTTCTCATCGCAATGAAAGCTAGGTACAACATTATTTGATCCATAGCACTAGGGCTAAGAGTTTGAAATAATTCTAAATCCTTTGTAATCATAAGGGGGAGGGTTCAGTTATTGGCAATATATAAGCGGGTTTAATAGATATCTAAACTAAAGGTAATAGTCTTAGTACTATCAAGAAAGTAATACTCTCAATTATTTCTCCAAAATATATTCAACCTACTGAAAAGATTACAGTAAAAAAGGGAAGAAATAGAGAAGAAATAAGGAAAACGTCTAATATATTACTTAATTTAGTGGTGTTAAAAAATCAATTCTGTAAATTCTTACATCTTTAACAGTTTGAGTATGAGAAAGATATGTTAACGGATCAGTTATCACTAGGTAATATTAAGCTGGTATCGACATCCCACTAGTGATACCACTTGCCTAGATATTTATTTTTCCTGCAGCATTTAATAGATTTGACTACTGGCTAGGAAAACTAGATTTTGGAGAACACACCCTTTTGTTTAACTTAATTTAACCTATAAATTAACAAAAACTCATAAAAAACCACCCTTAGGGTGGAAATTAGCTTTTATGGTCTAATTTGGCATCAAAAGCTGCTTAAGTTAGGCATTTGGAATTGAATGAACTGGCGACGACCGCTGCCTCGATGGGGAGCTTTGTCTCCTTGTTGTGCAGTCTGGATCGAGACTACTTGTTCAAGGGCATTTTTTGCTTGTTGGCTAGAAGATTGGGAAGAGTGAGCAGAAAAAATTGCTAAAGAGCTTGAAACTAGAGCCAACAAAATGATAGAGGTGTAGGTACGCATAATTTACTCCGGGTCGGGTTGCTATTTACCTGATTCGGAATTTTTTGCCTTGATCTGGATAAACTCTTAAAAAAAATTAATTCTCTTAATAGAAGAACGGCAAGTTTAAGCAGACTCACGTTATATTAAAAGAGATTAAGAAGTAGACCTTTGGCGTGAATTGTGCGGGAGTTTAGCCGCCGTATAATTCGAGAGGTTTACGAGTGCGAAGATAGTAAAGACTATTCCTAGAATTTGGAGTTAATTACAATGTTTGGATTCGGCAAAAAATTAGCTATTCCTACCCCAGATCAAGCTCTACCCGGTCGATCGACCGCCATGCCCGTACCAGAAAAACACTATGTTAACGGCAATTCCCTTCAACCTCCCTTTCCTACGGGGATGGAACAGGCAATTTTTGGTTTGGGTTGTTTTTGGGGTGCAGAGCGGAAATTTTGGCAACAGGAAGGCGTGTACAGCACTGCTGTAGGTTACGCTGCTGGAGTCACCCCTAACCCAAACTATAAGGAAGTTTGTAGTGGAATGACGGGGCATAATGAAGTGGTATTGGTGGTTTTTGATCCCCAAGTTGTCAGCTATAGTACTTTACTTAAGTTATTTTGGGAGAGCCATAATCCTACTCAAGGAATGCGTCAAGGCAATGATGCGGGGACTCAGTATCGATCGGGCATCTATTACTATTCTCCAGAGCAAAAACAACTAGCGGAGGCCTCTAGGAATGCTTACCAAACTCAACTTAGTAGCGCAGGTATGGGGCAGATTACGACCGAAATAATTCCAGCCCCAGAGTTTTACTATGCTGAGGATTATCACCAGCAATACTTAGCTAAAAATCCTAATGGTTATTGTGGTTTAGGAGGGACTAAGGTAGCTTTCCCAGAAAATGCTCTAGCTTAAGCATCCCCTAAATCCCCCTGTATAAGGGGGACTTGAAGATTCGGCTTGTAAAGTAGGACTTGAAGATTAGGCAGGTATGTCACTAGGTTGAAATTTGCTATGGGTGCGAAGGAATACAGTGGAGGAGAATACCAAGAATTTTATCAATGTTGGTGATGTAGTAGTCCGTGAGGTCGATCGCTACTGTTTCCTTAGATATTTGCAGAAACTTCCAAATTTCCCCAGAAGTGACAACGCCATAAATTATGTCGAGATGATTATTCTCTCGGGCATTAAATAATTGGGATGCCACCATTTCGGCGATACATTGACCTAGTCCAGATTTGATGTCTTCATTTTTTGCCTCGACAATAGCAACTACTGGGGCGCTAATCATTAACTGTTGTTTGGATAGACTGATTAGATAATCACAATAACCTGATAATCCCTGTTCGGGGCTAATAGTAAACTCTGTGCCAGAAAATAGGCTAATAGGAATGGGTGATCGCCTTCTTAGTTCTAGTAAGGTAGGGGCAATCAGAAATTCTGACCGAGCTTTTTCACTATTAATAGCCAAAGCTAGGGGAATATTTTCAGCTAGAATTCTCTTAAGATCATCACTGGGGGCGATCGCCTCAACATGAGCAAATAGATCAAGTTGCTCTTCAATTTTTAAATTAAAAGATTTCTCGACTTGTCTGAGGGTGAAACTGCTATAAGCCATAGTAATTTTTTTTAATCCTAAAGTCTAAGAATTGGAAAATGCTTCAACTCTCCTCTAAATACTCGGCAACGGTCTGCAACTCTTCTAAGCCTTGATTGAAATGATCGAGCATAGCTTGGCTGACCTCATTCTCAAGCTTAAGTTTAGGATTTTGAGAAATAATTTCTTGAATTGCCTCTACCCATAGGGAAAGGGGAACATAAGACACAGCTTTCTGGAGTCCCATATTTGCCAATACTGCCAGATAAAAGCCTGTGAGGTCTTGCCCTCCATAGTTATAAAAACCATTCCATAATTCTAGCTTTTCCGGGGTGTAGGCATCGTACTGGTCAAAGTTAATCGGTGTAGGTTTTAGCTGTGGTTCAGGAAGTGGTGGTGTATCCATGATTTATCCCAAGAATTTTTAGTGTATTAAATAGCGATCGTATCCCAGACAACTTAAAACATTTCCATAAAAGTTGTTGTAGCCAAGGACAGACTAGTATTGAAACGGAAACTAAGACTATCAGTTGAACGGGATTGAATATAGGTAGAAGTAAGAAAAGGAGAATAGCTAGCGGCCTCCGGGGTCAGTTGCTGAACAAAAGATAGAGTTACACCCTTAAGAACCTCATGGAGGGGTGCTGCCGCCTTACCAATTACTTCTGGAACTAGGGGGTTCGTGGCCAAATCTTGGTTAATATGACGGGGATCACTAGCGCTCAGATGAGTTCCCCCAATCACACTAAGTAGATATTTAGGGCTATTAAGTTGTTGAAATGCCTTTAGTTGATGATCGAGAGAGGGAGTTACTGCATCGTTAGTACTGGTAAGAATCAAGGTAGGAATAGTAATTTTGCTTAGACCCTGCTGCCCAAATAATTTCCCCGTAACGGGATTAAGCACGATCGCTTGAGCAATGCGGGCATCAGCTAATTGCAGATTTTGGGAGGGTAACTGTTCCATCCCACACTGAAACCAATCCGCCGGCGATCGCTCCCAAGGACTACGAGTTTGACAAAACTGGCGGACAGCAGCTAAGTCTAGTTCTCCTCCTGCTAGGGCAAGGGCTGTGTAGCCTCCTAAAGAGTGACCAACCATAGTTACTCGATCGGTATTTAGCTTACCTTGCCAGAAGCCCCGGCGTTGGTTAATTTCCGCCAGTTGATTAAGAATAAAACTGACATCCAAGGGGCGATCAATAAACTCCCTAGCAGGTAATAAAGCCTCAGAATTATTCCCAAGGGCAATACTTGCTAACCAATTAATATTACTTTTGGGATGTTCGATCGTAATCACTACTAAGCCGTAGGAAGCAAGATGGTTAGCCAAATAATCTAGGAAATGGCGATCAGCAGCAAAACCATGAGAGATAACTATCAAGGGAGCATGGGCTGGCGGATTTTTACCCCTGCCCCAGTAGATATCTACCGGAATAGTCCGCTGCCGCTGGGGATCGCTAAAAGACCAACTACGTTGTCGCACTTCCCAAACTCCAGCCTGACTGGGATCAAGCTCGTTTACCGGGCTAGTAATTTTCTGAGCATGGGGAGGGAACTCTTGGGCAATCCAAGGGGACAATAATTTACTTTGGAGATAAGAAGTTTGGACTTGGAGGGCGATCGCTAACATTCCCCCTATATCTACAGTCAATTTTTCACCGGGGTACTGTCGCAATAAATTAATTAGGGTCAGACCCTGCTCTTGTTTGGCCCCAGTAATTAGAGCTAATCGTAGATCAGTGAGATTAGCTTCAGGAATCACCCTATGCAAGCTGGCAATTACTCTTTCTCCATCGGTAGTGGGCAATAGATCATCTAAAAATCGCTCTGCCAAAGAAGGGGGAATTTGCCAAGGTTTACCTAACGTCTGTTGTACCTCTGGGGTTAATAAAGGACGATAGAGTTGGAGAGAGGAGGGGACTTCTCCGGTAGAGGCAAAAGATTCTAGGTCGGCGATCGCCACAGACTGCCCTAAAAAACCCAAGCGGAGGTGCAGTTGATCTACTGCCCTAGCAGCTTGAGGATAGGCTGTGATTAACAAACTTAAAAACAAACTTAAATTCAGGCAAATTTGTAATTTTAGTCGCCAAATCATCGCCTTTCCTGCATTTTTTCTATATTCGTCAAGTAACACCAACTCTGACTATAGACTCCATTAGACAGAAGGAGTTTCTATATTAGGCAATCTTAGCTCCCGGAATACCTCATGCTCTGCGGGTAGTTGAGTGGGGGGAGTCTGGCGAGTATCCGTAATTAGCCAATCTAAGGCTGCCGCTTGAACGTCAATAGTAGCACCAGTTTTATCTACACAATAACGCCCAAAAACTAGCTTGTCCACTAGACGAATACCTTCCCCTAGGCGGGAATAATCAAACACCACGCTATTATCTACCGTTGCCCCGCTACAGATCCAGCAATTCGGACCAATCATAGTTGGCCCAATAATTGTTGCGCCGTCTTCAACCCTAGTCATCGCCCCAATATAGACTGGTCCTTGGATATTAACCTTATCCCAGTTGATCGACACATTTAACCCCGTATAGATACCCGGAGCTACCTCCTGCCCCGGAATTGCCACATTCTTAACTGCGCCCAACAGCACATCTCGCACTGCCTGCCAATAGTCTGGAACTTTTCCTATATCTACCCATTGAAAATCCATGGCCAATCCGTAGAAAGGAGCTTGTGCTTCTACTAACTGGGGAAATAGTTGGCTGCCAATATCGTACTCTTCCCCCGAAGGAATATAGTTAAATATTTCTGGCTCGAAAATGTAGATACCTGTATTGATATTGGTACTCAAAGCCTCTTCTACAGGGGGTTTTTCTTGGAACGCTTTAATTCTGCCTTGGTCATCGGTGACGACTACCCCATAACTAGAAACCTCTTCTTGAGGAACCGATTTCATGATGATAGTAGCGATCGAACCCTTCTCCCGATGCCACGCTACCGCTTTGCTCAAATCTAGATCAATCAAAGCATCACCACACAAAACTACGAAGGTATCATCAAAAAACGGAGAAAAATCCTGAATCCGTTTCATTCCTCCTGCTGACCCCAGAGCTTCCCCTACCAATTCTCCATCCACAATACTCCCTTCAAAGGAATAGGCTATATGAACTCCAAATCTCTGTCCATCACGGAAGTAATCTTCAATTTCCTTTGCTAGATGACTAACGTTGACCATGATTTGGTCAAAACCATGCAGCCGGAGTAGTTCCACCAAAAATTCCATAACTGGCTTTTGTAGTATCGGAATCATGGGCTTAGGAGTCGTAAAGGTAAGTGGACGCAGACGAGTTCCCTTTCCAGCTGCCAGAATCATGGCTTTCATCAAAACTTCCCCTCGTTAACGTAATTTGTATTAAGTTTATGGTCTGTGGTAATTGAGTCTGATTTTAGCTAGTCTTCGGCTAAATTGCGACAAAATTTCTGGTTTCTTCTAAATATTCACATCAGAGAAAGGAGGTCAGTGCAAAAAAAAGTGATGATAGGCAACACAATAATCACCAAACCTCCCTTAAGAAATCCAGAGATTTACTACTTGAGCGTGACCCCTGATTTGGACTGATTATTAAGCATCAGCGGCCCGTTGCTTAATTTAACTCTTTGGAAGGGGTCAATAGCTAAGTTTAAGATGACTATCTAGGACGTTGCCTAGCCAATGGAGGATAAAAGGGGTTCTTCTGGCTGAATCTGAATGAAAAGTGCTACGTTTTTATAGGGTAGCTTCAAAAACAGATTACTAACAGTGAGAATTTCTAGTTCAATAAACACAGCTCAAATCAAGACAAAACATTTGCAATACTTATAGATTTCATTAAAATCATTGTCTTTGCAAATATAATATTTGGGTTATACTATTAGTTAGGTTAATAAATTAGGAAATAAATTTCACAACTATTTAGTGACTTGGCTCACTCTCAAATTAAGAAATTTTAGTCATGATAAAAATACAGATTAATCCGTTCAGCAACTTTTGGTAATTTCAAACGTCAGGCTTACAATTATCTGTAATAACTATTCTTTCAGATGAGATCAACTCAAAATGAACTAAAAAGTGAGTGAAAACTATATATCCTAATAGGCTGATCAAGGTTTGGTGTTATTAGCTACATAACTCTGGTCTAACTCAAGCTACTATCATAGACTGAGTTAGAGCCTAAAAGAAACTAGATAAAGTGCAAGTAATGCGGAAGATAGTAACCCCCAATTGTTAAACAAAAGATAGTCAGAAATTAACCTAACCAATAAATAATCTAGTCTAGTTTTCCTGACTATGAATCATGAGGACAATTATGACAAAAGTATCGCAGAATACATCGCAACCAATTGCCAGAGAGATCAGTATTGCTAGTTGGACTTGGCTAGAACAATCTCAAGAAAAAAAATTAGTAAAGCCTACTTCTCATCTCCAAAAAATATTGGTTAATCTCCGTAAACTTGATATATTACAACCGCTAAAGCAATGGCTAGACAATTTAGAAGTAAGGAATTCTTCTATTGCTCACCAAATATGTAAAGTAATTCCTGCTCAATGCCCTTTTGAAAGAGATGTAAAACTTTTTGGGCGTATTCTATTTCACATCCCTCCTATGTGCAAGTTAAATCCTATCTATGACCAGCTAGTGGGCTTAAGGTTTCGTGCTCTTTGCTACCTAGTCGATACTTGTGGGGAAGATATCTCTGCTTACTGCTAGATAAATATAGCTGGGAGCCATGATGCCTTTTTCCTCTGCTGTTCCTAATGGGGCAGCATTTTGCTTTTTGGGCGATCGCCTTCTTGACTCGGCATTTCCCACAAAAACTCATAGACAATCAAAGACCAGAGACGTCATAACTTGAATAGAGTAAATTTTCCTT
Source organism: Coleofasciculaceae cyanobacterium OTE_70_metabat_329 (assembly GCA_031374985.1). Classification (GTDB taxonomy): domain Bacteria; phylum Cyanobacteriota; class Cyanobacteriia; order Cyanobacteriales; family JAAUUE01; genus JAAUUE01. Next base: position 13,558 of record JANMHD010000590.1, read on the forward strand.
AAATCTTCTACTTGATTCTTAACAATCTAAAGCAAATAAGCTCTAGCCTAATAGCAACAACGCCTTCAGGATATTTGAATCAGCTAAAAACCACTACATAATAAGAACTCATGTCTTGCATCAGCTATTCTTATCAGATTTAGGTAGACAATTGCAAAGGAATGTAACTATTATTAGAGAACTAAGAAATAATCTTAGATTCATACCCATACCAAACAAACCAAGCAATCATAAACAAATGACAACAACAATCCAGCAACGCGAACAAAGTAGCGTATGGGAAAGATTCTGTAACTGGGTAACCAGCACCGACAACCGCCTGTACGTAGGCTGGTTCGGAGTAATCATGATTCCAACCCTACTAACAGCAACAACCTGCTTCATCATCGCCTTCATCGCCGCTCCCCCCGTGGACATCGACGGTATCCGCGAACCAGTAGCCGGCTCCTTAATGTTTGGAAACAACATCATCACCGGAGCAGTAGTACCTTCC
>JANMHD010000609.1:0-3822 GCA_031374985.1 Coleofasciculaceae cyanobacterium OTE_70_metabat_329
AAGGTATCCAGACTGGCACAGTAGGCTAAATCCTCATGACAGTTGAGTCGCAGCAGACGCTGCCCGTGGCTGGCCAGGTGGAGGAGATTTAGTAATTTATCTTGCCATTGTTGGTAGAGGGCGATCGCCGCCACTACTTCATCATTGCCCGCTAATTCTTCTAGGGTTAACTTCCCTTGGACTTGGAGTTGATGGGCGATCGCTCCAGCACAGACTGTATCTTCGAGGGAATAGCTCCCTTCCCAACCAGAACCTAATATCCAAACAGTTTCGGGGTTAGTTGCCCAGAGATAGTTAACTACGGCTTGGCGGTTGATCAGGGCAGCGGTGATCACAGCAGCAGATTTTTGAATCCGGGCTAGGCATCGAGTGCCGTTGGTCGTACTAATAAATAGGCGTTTTCCGGCCATTAGTTCTGGAGTACAGTCAAGGGGAGAATTTCCCAGATCGCAGCCTTCCACCTTGGCTCCGCCCCGTTCTCCAGCCCGGAGACGCAGCTCGCTTGGCCACTGGTCGCTGGCCTGCATCAGTTCCTGCATATCACTAAAAACTTGGATTGCTTCTGCTCCCACGCTCAGGGCGGTAGCGATCGTACTTGTTGCTCTCAAAACATCAACGGCGATCGCACAGTCTGGTAGCTTATGGTCTGGAGTTAGTTCAGGAGTATGGTATACAAATAATTTCACTTTGCTGTTTCACCAAGTCAGGTTTTCAATAGATATTTTTGCTTAACTATCTAAACCATTTAATCACTACTAGGTAGCCATAATCACCCCCAGAGGTATTTGAACTATTCGCTTCTATTCCACGATTATTTCTATGCGTCGGTTTTCTGGGCGATCGACTGTAGCCACCAAGGGACGAGTAGAACCATAGCCAATAGCTACAAACCGAAAGCGATCGCCCAACTGAGTGGCTAGATATTCTCGAATAGTTTTTGCCTGTTGAAAGGAAAGACGGCGATCGTTATTAGGCTCTCCACCCAGATTATTATGGACAGTCACCTGGACTGTGGTGCCGGGAATCCCCCGGAGTTCATTTGCCACTTGAGATAGCAGCAAAATAGTTTCTGGACGGAGAGTATTACTATTACTATCAAATAGGGGATCGATCGGGAGGGTAATCTTTCGCTGAGTCGCTGTCCCAGAGGTAAGGGGGACGGGAGAGGGAAGGGGAATAGTAACGGGGGAAGAAGTAGTAAAAGCGGAATTTGAGGAAGCAGAGGGGGTGATAGTTGGAGTGGGAGGTGCAGCAGAAGGAGAAGGAGAAGGAGTTTTGGGAGCATCGAGGGGGGTCGCTAAGGTTTGTACCTGTTGAGATAACTTTTCTAGGCGAGTTTCTAAGTTCCCGTTGGGGCTTGATATCCCTAGTTTTCGCTCTAGGCTGGCTGTGCGATCGCTGGTTTCCTTAAGTTGCTGCTGTAGCTGTTGGAGATCCTGCTGGAGTTGAGCAGTATCGGCCTTAGAGGGCGTGCTAGTAGGGGTTATGGTTGATGCTGAGGGGGAAGAGGAGGCTGGAGAGGTAGGGGAAGTAGGAGAAGCTGGTAAAACTGGTAAAACTTCGGGAGAATTATTAATATTAGGACTTAGGGAAGGAACTATAAAAGGAACTAGGGGAGATACTACTCTAGTCTCCCCGGTGAGGCGGAGATATTGGAGGGCGATTTCGACGAAGGGGGCTTGGGGATTGCGATCGGGCAAAAATACCCCTAAAGCTACTCCTCCTCCTGTGCCAATTACTCCTACTAAACCCAGAAAAACCAGTCGGAAAAATCCCCCAAAAAATCCAAAACTTCCCCTAGGGGTCGGTGGGGTGGTATCAGAAGGCGATGAAGGAATTTGGGGAGGAGATTTTGCCACGGTTATTTAATATAGTTACTTACACTACAAATACGAGCGATAAACTCTTAAATTCTAGACTATAATCATGCCTGATTTTGCTTTACCCCTTGATCCACTGCATAGCCCTCATCCTATTCCTTGGAGTTGGGTCTTAGCCACTCAGGAAGAATATGGGGGGAAAACTAAAATTAGTCCTCGCTACTACAGGACTTCTTCTTTAATTTCGCCCGATCGGGAATACGCTGCCTATAGCCGTCTACAATTACAAGCTGCCTCTAATTCTCTAGCCAGCCGAGTCAGTAGTGTCTTATTTATTGAACATCTCTCCACTGGTTCTCTGCAAACGCCGATCGCTACTTCTCCCCTGAGTCATCATCCCCTATGGGCAACTCCTGAGGCCGATGAAGATGGAGTCTTTAGTTTTTTGATTCCTGTCTCTTGGTCTGGGAAAGAAGAGGCAGAACCCCGGCTCTTGGCCCGGCAGTTTGAGGGTATTTTTGGCTCTAGCTATGCTTCAGATTATGCTTTGGTCTGGGAACCCCGCCACGGTCAGGGTTATACGATCGCTCCTAATAATTGTGAATATACTTTTAGCATCCTCCTCGGCTGGAGCCAGTGTCATCCCGGCTCTGTATTATTTCAGACAGGAATCTTGGGGGAAAGGGAAGCCAAAACTTGGGCGGTGGATTTAGAAGGGAATACTTTACCCGTAGAGGCAGAAACCCCGATTATCTATGGTGAAGTAGTTAATAGTATTTGGACAGGCCCCCAGTCTATCGGTTAATCTGTCAAGTCCTATGCTTACTCTATAGAACCCATTTGATATCTTAGAGAAAAAGAAGTTAAAGTAAAATAAAAATGCCTTATTCCAGTAGCTTGACCGACCGGGAATGGGAACTTATTAAACCACTCCTCCCACAGAAAAAGCAGACTAGACCGCCACTATGGAGTAAACGCCAAATTCTAGACGGCATCTTCTACCAACTCAAAAATGGCTGTAATTGGTGTGACTTACCCAAGGATTTGCCTCCTTACTCCACAGTCTTCTGGTACTACAAACAGTGGCGAGAAACTGGAGTTATTGAAGATATCCTATCCCAACTCCACAGCCAAGTACGCCAACAAGTAAAAAAAAGCCAAAGTGGACAACCTTAATCATGGTGGACTCTCAAGTAGTTAAAAATACTTGTAATGCCAGCCGTGCTTCCAAAGGTTTTTGTCATTATAAGTTCACTAATGGAATTAAACGACATCTGGGTGTTGATTCTTTAGGGCTTCCCTTCTTTACTCATTGTACTAAAGCAAATGTTTCCGATGACCAAGGATTGATAGAAATGTTTGAGCAGAACATGGACTACTTCCAAGCTAGACCAGCAGAGATGCCTAGATTGACAATACTGATGGATAATGGCTATCACCCACAGAAAATAACTGCCGCCCTAGAGAAGATTTATCCAGAGATAATGAGTAAACTTAGATTTGAAATATCCCCCAAACCATCTAAGGAGAAAAAAGAGGCGAAGGGAACATCAGGGTTTATGCCTGTAGCTCAACGATGGGTAATAGAAAGGTCAAATGCTTGGGTGGAAAGATGTAAAAGTTTAGTCAAAAATTTTGAGAGAACTTTAGACAATGCCAGAGCAAAGCTCAACCTGTGTTTTATTAGGTTAATGCTTAAGCGTCTAGCTGCTTACTAATAAGATATCAAATGGGTTCTATAAGAAAATTAATTGCAAAAGCCTTGACAAAAACTCAGTTTGAGGACTTGCTTTATGATAATTTTTCCTATGTATATGATGAAACTCAAGGACTGCCATTATCAGATCGCAGACGTGAATTAATTAGACCTCTTGCGGAATTATGAAGAGGCGGATAATTTCAGTTCATAGTTGTAGATTCCAGCTATCAAATTTACTCGTAATCCAAAACGCCTCCGCCTGTTACGATAACGTCCCGATAAAATACGGAATATCTTCATACA
>JANMHD010000618.1:0-7529 GCA_031374985.1 Coleofasciculaceae cyanobacterium OTE_70_metabat_329
CGATCGAGCAAAAGGACCGATATGGTCAAAACTTCCAGCGAAGGGATAAGTGCCAAAGCGAGACACTCTACCATAGGTGGGCTTTAACCCAAAAATCCCGCATAAGGCCGAGGGAACCCGAATAGAACCATTAGTATCAGAACCTAAGGTGAAGGGAACTAAACCTGCGGCCACGGCCGCCGCTGAACCACCAGAAGATCCCCCCGCCACATGATCTAGATTATGGGGATTATGGCTGGCTCCGTAGTGGCTATTTTCGGTGGAGAAACCGTAAGCATACTCATCCATCACACAAGCACCTACTAGCACAGCCCCCGCCGCTTTGAGTGCCTTAACCGTAGTCGCATCGGCGGCCGCCGGGGAATTATCTTGGTTGATTTTAGATCCGGCTAGGGTGACAACTCCTTGGATATCAATTAAATCTTTAACAGCAAAGGGAACCCCGGTTAAAATTCCCGAATCCTCACCTTGAGCGAGGCGGTGATCAATAGTTTCAGCATCTCTGATGGCCTGTTCTTGAAGAATAGTCGTAAAGACATTAATAACCGGATTGAGGCGATCGATCTGCTCCAGAGCAGCGATAGTTACAGCTTTAGCAGTAGTTTTGCCTTCTTTAATAGCAGCAGCAATTTCCGTAGCATGGTTCATAGATTACACCTAGGGTTGGAATATGGGGGCAGTTTCAATCTCATCGGGCAGGGAAAATTCGGTGACAAGGACAGCGATCGCCTGCATACGGATAAAATTATCAATCACTCCCTGCTCACACTCTTCAGGAATAGGTAAATCTAACAACTTCGCCATCTGCTCTACATAAACTTTTACTTCCACCTGCTGCTCACTCATAAGCCTCAACTTTCATCTTTAACTAACTGAACTAGAAAATTGAACTAAAAAACTCAAAAAACTATGAAACGTAGTTTAACAGGAATTATCACTTTTGCTATGTTCTATATGAACAGCTAGAAGAAACCCTAATAAATTAATATTCCTTATCTATAGCAATCCTAGAGGAGTTATGCTGGGCTTCGGTTACGCTCAGTCCCTAATTTACAAAGGCTCCGGCTAGGCTCAGCCCTGTAAATCCCTTAGAATTGCTATGTAAAAAATCTAGACTAGGAGCAGGAGAAACTGTATGGCAGGAGAAGCATTAGGTTGGTTGGGGGTTCCTTTGGCAATCTTGGGGGGGACTCTCCGGGGCAGTGCGCCATTTTTATTTGTAAGTTTGGGAGAGTGCATTACAGAAAAAAGCGGCAAAATTAACTTGGGCTTGGAAGGAACTCTGCTTATGGGAGCCATGAGTGCCTATGCTACTTCTTATATAACTAAATCTCCTTGGCTGGGGGTATTAGTAGCTGGTTTTGCAGGAATGCTCTTGGGTGTAATCCACGGTTGGTTATCTCAACAAAAACGAGTAAATGATGTGGCGGTGGGAATTGCCATGATTATTTTTGGTAGTGGCATTGCTTTTTTTCTGGGTAAACCCTATATTCAACCCCCTGCCCCCCAATTACCTTCCCTCGATTTTGGTGCTTGGAGTGGTATTCCTGCGTTGGAATCAGCTTTGAAAATTAGCCCTTTATTTTTAATTGGAGTAGCGATCGCTCCAATTATGCAATGGTTTTTTAAGTCAACTCGCTGGGGCTTATTTATTCGGGCCGTGGGAGATAGCCCTGAGGCAGCTTTGGCCATGGGAGTTTCTATCTTTAAGGTCAGAATGCTGTCAATTATTGCCGGGAGTTTCTTGGCAGGCATTGGGGGAGCTTATCTATCTTTATATTATCCCGGTAGTTGGACAGAGCGAATTTCTAGCGGTCAGGGCTTGATGGCAGTGGCTTTGGTGATTTTTGCCAAGTGGAACCCTATGCAATGTCTCTATGCTTCTATGCTCTTTGGGGGAGCCCAGGCGATCGGCCCGGCATTACAAGCGATCGGGGTAGATTCTTTCTATTATTTATTTAATGCTTCTCCTTATATTCTGACTCTCCTAATTATGATCATCACCTGTTCCCCTACCAAGACCCTAACGGGTGCTCCGGGAGCCTTGGGAAAAGATTAACCATTAGTTGAGAGAAGTCTGATGCAGATAGAGATTCTCTTAGGGGCGCAAGGCTTTGCGCCCTCTGTAAAGTTAGAAATCCTCAAGTTGCTCTTTTCATAAAACACTACTTAACATGAGTTCGGGATAAGAAATACCCCTGATGCTATTTTACGAAAATCCCAACCATTATCGCTGGCTGAGCGTTGTCGAATTTATGCTGAGCGTTGTCGAAGTAGCCAAAACCCCACTACAAATCTTTGATCGATAATCTTCATTTATAGCGAAAATATTCCCTTCGACTCCGCTCAGGGAACGTCTCTAAGCTTAGAGTCAGAGCTTTTGCTTAAACCGAACTCACGTTACTTAGAAGTGCTGAAAACTTTTCTCTTGCCCAAGATTAAGGATTTTCTCACTGTCACTAATTAAAAAAATACCGGGTTCAGCGGTAATCGTGCCGATAATTATCGCCTCGGATCCTAGAGACTGGACTAGGGATTGGGCTTCTATCCAAGGTAGACAAAGAATTAATTCAAAATCTTCTCCGCCATAAAGTACCCAGTCTAGAGCCACACTGGAGGAGACCATATAGGTAAATAATTCTGGAATAGGTAAAGCCGCTCGATCGATCCTTGCCCCTACTCCGCTACCCCGGCAAATTTGGCAAATAGCATCAGCTAAACCATCACTACTATCCATCCCAGCCACCCGGTCAAAAGCTCCTAAGTATGGCAGCACATCTAATCTAGGTTGGGGGCGTTGGTGCGCTCGAATCATTTCTCGGTAATCCTTAGAAAACCGAGACCCCTCTAAACCTTGCTGATATTCTTCTGGGTGTAATAACAATTCCAGTCCAGCTTTGGATTTGCCATGATTTCCGGTAATGACGATCGCATCCCCACTCTGGGCAGAACTACGCCTAATTATCCTCTGGGGATCAACTTGCCCAAAAGCAGTAATAGCAATAGTATTAGTGGGAGATTTAACCACATCCCCCCCCACAATAGGGATTTGTTGTAAACAGGCTGTCATCCCTTGATATAATTCTTCTACCCAACTAACTGTCGTTTCTCCCCGTAGCCCCAAACCTACGGTAATCCCTAGGGGCAAAGCTCCCATGGCGGCTAGGTCAGATAAATTAGCTGCTACAGCCCGCCATCCAGCATCAAAAGGGCTAGTAGTCCGATCGCTAAAATGTATTCCTTCCACCAATATATCTGTCGTCACCACCAAGGATTGGCGATCGCTGTAGTGTTGCGTAGCAGTATTGTCATCCCTCTCCCCAGAATCAAGCCAAGGCAAGACTGCTCCATCATCACCAATTATTTCTGTAGGACAAAAACTCTGAATAATTTTCAACAGTCCTTGTTCACCAATCTCGCGTATTTGCATGTTCTTCTGTTTTAGATATAACTCTAGGCCACGGATTCTAAAATTTGGAACGATCGCCTAGCTCCCTCAGGGGTGGGACTATACTGCGTCTCCTTTACTAGCATGATCCAGCCCCGCCGCACAGAATATAAGATTCGATTAATAATGCGAGATTCTTCTTCATAAATCTGCTCTTGGAGTAGGACAGACTGGATTAATTTGCGATCGGCAACTGTCAAACAACGAGTCTTAGTTACTTGGGAGTATAAATAGTTCAAAGCCTCAGAAGCTTCCGTAACCTTAGAAAGACTATTTACTTCAGGATTAAAAATATTTTGGGGAGTTGTTGACATGGTTGACACTGATGTTGATAAATATTGATTTGACTGTCTTCTACTCTAAAGATAAAAAGTGAAAAAATAGAGAAAGTATTTTAGTTAATCAAAAAATAATCAGTAGTGCCAAATAAAGGAAGGATGTCCCCCTCAGTGCAAAGAAATCCTTACCCAGAAATTCTTACCTTTTTAGGACTACCCAATAATCAAGGGATGATGCCCCATAAATATGTAGATTTTTGTACGAAATTGCTTAATATATTTATGGTTATGTAAAGTGACTTAATCTTAAAATAATTAAGATAAAAAATAAAACCTATGGCTACTACTCGCACCAGACGATCGACCCCTTCTACTCCTAGAACTTCTAGATCCCCTCTCGCCCTCAAGCCCGCCGCCGAGGAACCCACTTCCGGAATCTATGAACGCCCCACGGCTCCTACTAACCTAGCAATTACTAATCATATAAATGCCTATGGCGATCGTCCTACTACGGCGGCAACTATGGAAGTAATGGAAACTTTTTATCAGTGTGGAGAGCGCCCGATCGTGGCTAGTCATCTAATTGTTGCCGAAAGTTTCTACCAATCAGGAGAACGTCCCGTAGTTGCCTCTGAGTTAGCAATTTCTGATACCTACTCCGTCTTTGGCTCTCGTCCTGTTGCCTCCAACTACTTGGGTGAAGCTACAGCCCTCATGGGATATCTGGACTAAATCTTGAGCTTTAAACCTAACTGGAATAAAAAGAGTGTAATAAAAAGCTGGCTCTTGTTTCAAAGGCCAGCTTTATTAATGTTAGGAGAAAGCAGATTAGTCTTGAAAAGTTACATTAAGCCCCAGAAGTGTAGGACACCTTTGCCAGAAAGAATCTCAATGATTAGGGCGGCAGAGAAGCCGATCATTGCTAGACGACCATTCCAGTTCTCAGATTGGGGAGTGAACCCTGGCTTAACAGCATTACGATCTTCGGTTTGCATGGTTTGAACTCCAGTTAGTAACGGTTTGTAAATATCTCTGTAAACTAATGTAACTAATTTTTGGGAAAATAGCAACTATTTGCTTAGATATCAGATAGGAGAATCTTATAATTGCTATTAATATTGCCTATTTGCATCTTCAGCAGTCCAAGTAAAACTATTCTTTAGAAAAAAGAGAACCTTGCCCTAGAACTTGAACTCTAGAACTTTAACCCTAAAACTTTAACTCTAGAATTTCAACTTTAACCCCGCCCTAGTGCTGAATTATGCCAAATCAAGAATTAATGACTCCCGGCTGGATTTATTTTGCAGCTCCTTTATTTACTAAAGGGGAAATAGATTTTAACTGGAAATTAGCTACAGAATTACGGGAACAGGGCTATAAGATTTATTTACCCCAAGAAGCTTGCACAGGAATTACAGACCCCTATCAACTTTATGACAGTTGTATCCAAGGATTAGATGGAGCAGGGATGGTCTTGATTATTCTTGATGGGACTGATGGAGATTCTGGAAGTTGTTTTGAGATGGGTTACGCTTTTGCGAAGGGATTACCGATCGTGGGATTGAGAACAGATTTTCGGGGCAGTGGGGAACATATGGGATTAAACCTCATGCTGACTCATAGTTGCACCCATCTAGTATTGACAAAAATGCCACCTCTAAAATCAACAGAATCAGAAGCAAAGGTAACTCTTATAGAAGTAGGGACAGACCCTCTGCCATCTTTGCTAGATATATTCGTCCAGTTACCTGCTGCTCAATTAGCTAGATAATTTATCTGGAAGGGTCAGGAATTAATGGTGGACTCGACGGGCAATAAGTTGTTCTTCTAGGGCGGCAATGCGATTATAGGCAGCAGTTAGCTGGGCTGTTAGTCTTTGAATTTGTAGCTCACTGGACATAGTTTGCTGTCCTGAGGATAGGGAAGAACTTTCCCCTGCTTTATTATCTTTTAAGATATCTTTGTGTTCCATACTAGAGTCGCTGTGACTCTGATACCAAGGGTTACTATACTTAGAGTAGTTAATGTTTACTACGTCTTTTCCTTCGGAGTTAAGTTTTACCTTTCCTGTATCGATCGCCGCCAAAAACTTAACATTAAGCTGCTCAATAATTTGATAGAGAGCATCAACTTTTTCCTGTAGTGCTAACAACTGTTTTTCTAAGGTATCCATACGCACAATCTGCCTCTATTTTTCTTTAAGTTAAAATCAATGATAGTTAAGTTAAGTAAAAATAATGTGATACTACTTATTAATTTAACTTTTCTAAAAAGCTATTCATAAAGTAAGAGCTTCCGCCCCCAGCGAAGGCAGTAAATGACCTCTAAGAAAAATCCTCAAATACAACTAAAAAATATGTTGAAATTTAACCAGTTTTTTCAGGCTTGCAGTGGTTTTTGGCAGATAGAAAGAACTTATCATGACCTTCTAAACGGGGAAATAGAACGCTCCTATACTGAATATCAGGTTGATCCTCTAGCTGAAGTTCAGAAGCAAGAAATGTTATCACTCTCGCCTTTGTATGCCAATTTAAAAGCTGGGAATGATAGCCAAGCATCAGTATCAGCAAGGGGAGAATTTCCGGGCTTTAGTATTGCTTTTGATACCACTTCCGCCAAAGGAGAACAGCTATCTATGAACCTCAAGGCGTTGTTCGTTCCCTACGATTACGTTCAAGACTATGAATTATTCACAAATAAAGAAATCCCTCCTGTAGCTGCCCAATTACCAATTACCGAGGAAGTAGTTCAAGGGTTTTATCTCCGGGATGAGGGTTATTCAGAATCCGGGGCAATCCAGAGTAGTTTTACTTATTTACCGAGTCGGCAAACTTTAGAAATGCTGACTTTTTATCGTCGATCGATTGCGATCGATCAAATGCGCCTAGTTTCACCTGGTCTGCGCCTCAGAACAATTATTACCTATCAAAAGCCAAAGCCGGGAGAAATTCCTTCTGTAATTACTCTAGTGGGGTTTGGAGTGGAAAAACGCAGTGCTGAATAAACAATTATCAGTAGGCACAGAATATTTATCAACGGTTATTTAGAGAAAGTTGAGTAGAGGCAGATAGAGTTTTTCGTAGGGTTTGATAGTTGATTTTGCCTTGGGTATTACGAGGTAATTTTTCTACAGGAAACCAGATTTTGGGATGCTTATATTTAGCTAAATGTTGGGTGAGATGGAGAGCGATCTCAGCTTGAATTTCTTCTGGATTTACTTCGTGAGTTATTCCTGAATTAACTGGTACATAAGCCGCTGTCACTACTTCTCCCCAATAGAAATCTGGCAATCCGAGAACACAAATATCCTGAACTAATTTAGTCTCTAAAATTACTGCCTCTACTTCTGAAGGAAATACTTTTTCTCCTCCAGTAATAATCATTAAGCTCCGACGACTAGTTATATATAAATAACCTTGAGGATCAAAATAGCCTAAATCATCTGTCTCAAATTTATTTTGAAATTCTCTATTAAATCCCTGCTTATTTTTATTGTCAAATCTATAATTTTCTGGACAAGGATTAGGATAATAACCCAAGGAAAGAGAACTAGATTGAATAGCGATTAATCTCCCTAAATTTCTCTGAATTTTTATACCCTCTTCTCCCTCCTTAAAAAGGGGGACTAGGGGGGATTCCCTAGAAGGAACTAAATGTATCTGGGCATGGGGTAAAGCTTGACCACAGCTATTATTTCCAGCTAAGAAATCTTGGGGTTTGAGAGTGGCAATTTGAGAGGCTGTTTCTGTCATGCCATAGGTTAGAGCAAGGGGAATTTGAAGATTTCTCGCCTGATTTAATAG
>JANMHD010000041.1:0-1987 GCA_031374985.1 Coleofasciculaceae cyanobacterium OTE_70_metabat_329
TAAATTTATAACCATAGCTAACTCTAAATCCATAATTATCTGGGCTAAAAACTATAAAGGAAGAGACTGAACTAGGCTGGCTAAATCTTCTGGAGTGGCGGCTTTAGCAATCATTTCTAAATCTCGTACACAGTCCCCAACAGTTACTTTTTGTTGATGACCATAGATCACACCAGTAAAATATACTCCCTGTTGCTGAAGGCGATTAGCAATTAACAGAAAATCATCATTTTGAGTAAACACAACTCTATTCAGGGTAATCGATCAAGCTAAAACTACTTCATCACTGACCCCGGCTCGATCATCCTCTTGCACCGTCAACACATCAACATTGCGTAACCTTAGCCCATTGGTAATTGCTCGGTGAACATGCTCACCCATATAAAAGGCGATCGTCATCTGAGAAGTTTCTGAGTCCGAAGTTTCTTAACCAAAGCCGACTCCCCAGCTAGTGCGTCAATGAAATGTAACACACCTTCTTTGGAATTTACTAAATAGCTTAATACATTATATTTTTTATAATGGCTTGGTGCGTTACGTTACGCTAAAATACCCTACTTCTACCTCCTATTATTTGCAAAGTACGATCGCCCATCCCTAGGTTAGATTTAAGCTAGAGATATCAAGCAGAGTGGGGGAGGCGATCACACCTTTTCTTACGTTCCTTAGCGCAACCTAGCTATGCTTAGGATAGAATAATAGGGATAAAACTTGTGATTGGTCTTTCAGAAAAAATCAATATGCAAAACCTAACACTATCCCAGTCATCTAATAATTTTAAGGTAACGCTTCTTCTAGAAACCCTAGCCTCTGGACAAATTACGGCATCTGTTAGAGAGTTTCCAGATTGCCGAGTAGAAGCAGAAACACGAGAAACTGCAATTAATCAACTACAAACCACATTTCTAGAACGGCTCAAACGCATAGAGACTATTAGTTGGGATGTGCCAGTTCAAACTGTGCAAAATTCTTGGATACACTTTGCAGGTGTGTTTAGAGATGATCTAGATTTTCAAGAGATCATGGAAGAAATTCGAGCCGATCGCACCACCGATGATGACTCTGAAGTTGATCCCTCCTACTATCTATAAAGGTGGTTTCCGTGCCTCGATATATTTTAGATACTGATCATGTTTCCCTTATTCTCTGTAATCATCCTCAAGTTATCGCCCAAGTTAATCGGCAGGAAATTGCCATCACAATCATTACAGTTCAAGAACTTTTCAATGGTTGGGTTGGCAGAATTAATAATCCATCTCTAGTGCATAATCTCCCGGCGCTCTATGGGAAGCTTTGGACAACTGTAAATTACCTCCAAACTATTGAAGTGTTAAACTTTACACTAGAAGCTGATAATTGCCTTAAGAAACTATTAAAAGACAACCCTCCCTTCAGAAAAAATCGAATCCAAAAAGATATGCGAATTGCATCTATTGCCTTATCTATTAATGCCACGGTTGTCACCCGAAATCAAAGAGATTTTAGTCAAATTCCTAAACTCTTAATTGAAGATTGGACGCAGTAATTGCATTATCAAAACTTAGTCTGATCGCTCATCCCTAGGCTAGATTGAAGCTAGAAACATCAAGAAGAGTGGGGGAGACGATCGCTTTACCTCCTAAACTAAGCTAAAACAATCCATCTATAGGTTTTGTTAAAATAAACAGGACTGAAAGAGGTAATTATTATGACCATTCGTGACATTGCGATCGCCAAATTGGATTGATTTTCCGAACCACTCTGACAATTTGAGTCAAAATTGTGACTCTAAACATTACCAAAAAGCTATCCAATTTAATAATTAGACTAGCTGGCGCATATCTGCATAATTAGCCAATAACTGATCGTAGGTGAGGCTGTCACCCTCTTCGGCTGGTGTCCATAGGAGTTCAAAAATCATGAGATAGTCAGGGGAAATAGCCGCTATGCGATTTAGGGCTGCCTTGAGGTCTTCTTCTGTATGGATTTCTGGGAAGAGGGGCTGGTC
>JANMHD010000119.1:0-3425 GCA_031374985.1 Coleofasciculaceae cyanobacterium OTE_70_metabat_329
TTGTCGGGGCTTAAGAATTAGATTAGCAGCCGTAGAAAGCTCGGTTTGAATTGTACTATGTTTCCCGTGGGGCATTGGCTTTTGGATAATTTGCCCATCAATATATTCACTACTAGGTTTAGTTTCTGGTAGTTGTAAAAAATCCTCTAGAGTAATGGATTTAGCAGCAATTTGTACCATAAGAATTTTCCGTATAAATATGGGTAACGATAAGAGGATGTTTAAAAAGTTTCTGGCGGTTGAAACCGCAACTACAAGAACAAAGTCCACCTGCGTGGACTAACCGAAATCTAAGGATATTATTAACCTGCGTAGGCAGGTTTTACTCCTGTAGCTGCGACGGCTCGACTGAGCTTCATCGAACATCTTCAGTTGCTAAGGCTTAATAAATGCTGACTTTTCAGACATCCTCTAAGGGCGTAAAGCCTTGCGCCCCTACAGAATCTATACTTTTTTCTGATTTCTATAGTAATCCTTTGAACAATCTAATGCCATCTGTAAGACCAAGAACAGAATCTGCCGCTCTTTCTGGATGGGGCATCATTCCTAGAACATTGCCTTGAGTATTACAAATTCCGGCAATATTATTTAAAGAACCATTGGGGTTATCCCCGTGATAGCGAAATAATACCTGTTGATTTGTTTCTATCTCTGCAAGGGTTTGGGCATCAGCATAATAACAGCCCTCCCCGTGGGCGATCGGCAGAGTAATTACTTCCCCAGTTTCATATTCCTGTGTCCAAGCTAAATCCGTACGTTCTACCTTGAGGGAGGGGCGATCGCAGATAAAATGCAAATCACGATTTCTGACCAACGCTCCCGGCAGCAAGCCACTTTCTGTCAAGACTTGGAACCCATTACAGACCCCAAAAACTTTCTTCCCCGCCGCCGCATGATCCACCACAGCCTGCATAACAGGAGAAAAACGAGCCAAAGCCCCACACCGTAAATAATCACCATAGCTAAAGCCCCCCGGAATAATTACCACATCTAAATCCTGAAGATCAGTCTCCTCATGCCACACCATCCGAGTTGGTTGCTGCAACAATTCTTGAGTTACATAGGCAATATCTCGATCGCAATTAGAACCGGGAAACACTACTACACCAAAATTCATGCTTCTACCTCTTGCCGTGGGGATTGGAGAACTAGATCAAAGCGGTAATTTTCAATCACTGGGTTAGTCAAAAGACGATCGCATACCTGATGGAGTTGCTGGCTGGCATCTTCTTCGCTGGCCGCCTGTAAGTTTAGCTGAATATACTTACCAATCCGTACTTGGTCAATATTTTCATAGCCTAATTGCTTGATTCCTGATTGTACTGCTACCCCTGCTGGGTCTAATACGGAAGGGCGTAGAGTAACATAGATTTGAGCCATATATTGTAAAGTCATACTAATACCTATCGAGCCTCTCCTTAAATCCCTATTTACGCTATTTATATAGTTTGCAGCAAATTAGACCTCTAAACTCACCTAGATTAACCCAAATTACCAAAACTTCGATGAAAATGCAGCGTACTCGCTCCCAAGAAAAAATTCTTACTCTCCTAAAAACCCTAAACCGAGCTATTTCTGCCCAGCAATTGTACATCGAATTGCGAACCCAAGAGCAGAATATGGGTTTAGCTACAGTGTATCGTTCCCTAGATGCTCTAAAGTTGGAAGGTGTCGTCCAGGTACGTACCCTGCCGAGTGGAGAAGCTTTGTATAGCTGCATTCAAGAAGATCAGCACCACTTTACCTGCCTCCAATGCGGTATTTCTATTCCCATTGATGAATGTCCTGTCCATGAACTAGAGCATAGTCTCCAGTATGCCCAGAAGTTTAAGATCTATTACCATACCCTAGAATTTTTTGGGTTGTGCGATCGCTGTTCTAACCTCCAAGTTGCTAATTAATCCTAGGCTAACGTCTTCCAAAAAGGCTAATAATACTATTCCAAACTGCGATATAAAAATTACCAGATTCCTCACTCCGAAAAAGTTCAAAAGGGCTATCTACACTGCCGATAAAGGGTCGCAACCGCCAGCCTAACTGCATTCCTACGACTGCATAAATGGCAATCCAAATTCGCAATAATAAACTATTTAAGGGTTGCTCCATTCTAAAGGCAATATAGGAACATCCCCGATATAAATACTGCACCCCATAGATGCCACACAAACCAAAAATAGCTACGTGCATTAATAATAGAAAGTAATAATCCTTCGTGGTTAAAGCAAAGAAAAAGGCGAGGGGAGCTAGACTAGCCAGAAGAATTGTCGTAGTTCCTAAAGTCATAACCATCAGTGCTACTGTCTGCAAAAATCTAAATCTCTGTCCTAGTAATACATTGAAAGTATAAAGAGAAGGAATACAAATAATCGCTGTTAGTAGAAACAAGATAGGGAGTTTTATGGCAGAGGAAAGGGTTAAGAGAAAACTATGATTCATACCCATAACTGAACCATAAATTGCTGATAAGAAGGCACACAGGATAGACATGGAGGCAATAATTCTGGGCAACTCTTGTTGGGAATGAATTTGCTCAAAGAGGGATGTCTGCGCTCGTAAAATATAATCTAGAAAGTAAAAAGCTAACCGAAAAAGGCTACTCTCTTCTATGGCTTTCCGCAGCAGTTGAAAATCTTGGGTCGAGTAATCAAACTTATGGTTGTGTAATTCTTTTTGTGGTGATATATCAGAGTCCGATCGATCCTTTGTTTCAGATTCCATCCTACGATACCTCTCTTAAAAATTTGTTAATTACTTGCTTAATATCTTACTTCTAATAATCTCCCGCACAGTAACACAAAAAATCTGGCAATGTCCACGATCGCTATCTGGAATAGTTTCACTATCTATTGATTCCTTAAGATAGAAACAAAAACTAAGTTTTGGATGGTTATGACTGAATAATTTGTTGATACTGGGAAGTGTAACCAATTATGAAGAGTAACAAACAACGCCGTAGAGAGCTTAAAGAACTTCAGATCAAACGCAAGGCCAAAGCGATCGCCCTCCGAGAGAATTCAAACCGGGAGAAAATCCCTACGGATGCGGTTCTTTGCCATTCAGACTTACTAGCTCCCTCCAATAGCTATGGTGTACCGCCCTTTGTCACTCGTGGCTACTACGTAGACATACCTTTTCAGTGTGTGGATTGTCAGAAGCAGGAAGTTTGGCTGGCAACTCAGCAGCAATGGTGGTATGAAGTGGCCAAAGGTAACGTGGAATCAGGGGCAAATCGCTGTCGTTCTTGTCGGAAAATTGAGCACGATCGTAAGGTTGAGGCACGACGGATCCATCTAGAAGGATTAGCCAAAAAACTTGCTATGACCTCAACTATTCCTGAATAACCTTAGCGTGAATTCGATGAAAATTGATGAAGATGACTAATGGTTTAGTTGAGCCGCCACTCAAACTTTAACTGTTAAAGATCG
>JANMHD010000149.1:0-7163 GCA_031374985.1 Coleofasciculaceae cyanobacterium OTE_70_metabat_329
CTTATTTAGATATTGCGGCGATCGCTAATTTTGTTCTCTCAGAAGCTAGAAGATTAATTAAATCTACTTCAGGCTGTTTATTATTATTAAATTCCGCAGGAGACCAGTTAGAAAAAGTAGCAGCCTTTGGTCAAGAGGCCACTTCGGTCATGAACTGGGAACTAGAAATAGGAATTATTGGAGATATTATTGCCCATAGTACTGCCGAAATTATTAATGATGTGGCCGAAGATCCTAGATTTATACCGAGGGACTATCCCTTGGGTTCGCTGCTCTGTATCGCCTTAAACGTTAAAGAGAAAGTAATTGGAGTGATTACTATCAGCCATGAATCCATAGTTTCCTATACGGCAGCGGATTTAAAATTATTAGTAGCGATCGCCTCCCAAGCCGCCGCCGCCATTGACAATGCCCTCCTCCATGAGCATAAGCTCCGGGAAGAAAGAATTAAAATTAATCTAGGACGTTACGTTGCCTCGGAAGTAGTAGATGCAATTTTTGAATCTAAGGGAGAAATTTCCCTTGCCCCCACCAAAAAAAATGTTACTATCCTTTTTTCCGATATTCGTAACTTTACGACCCAGTGCGAACTCCTAGCTCCAGAACAGATTGTGGAATACCTAAATGAATATTTCACGGCAATGGTGGAGGAAATCTTTAGCTATGGTGGCACGGTCAACAAATTTGTGGGGGATATGATTGTAGCCATATTCGGTGCGCCTTCTCACTTAGAACATAGCGAACAGAAAGCGATTGAAACGGCGATCGCCATGCAGAAACGCCTAAAGTGTATCCCAATAGATTGGATACGGGATAATTTCAACACGGGAATTGGGATCAGCTCTGGAAATGTAGTGGTAGGAAATGTTGGCTCGCCGCAACATATGGACTATACTGCAATAGGAGATGAAGTAAATATTGCCTCCCGGCTACAATCCTTGGCTCAAGGAGGACAAATATTAGTTAGTCGGAGTATCTATGAACTCAATCACGATAAATTTGAATTTAGAAATGTGGGCAGCTTAAATATAAAGGGTAAGCACAATCTGGTAGAAGTCTTTGAAGTGATCTACTAATCAGAATCATGAGTAAAAAAATATTAATTGTCGATGATGAACCCCATATCCGCCTGTTACTAGCTCAGACTCTAGAAGAGCTAGAGGATGAAGGTGTGGAAATACTCACGGCAACTAATGGAGCTGAAGGTTTAGAAACTATCCAAGAAGAAAAGCCCGATCTAGTATTTTTAGATGTTATGATGCCCAAAATGAATGGGTTTGATGTTTGTAAAGCCGTCAAGAAAGAATTAGTAATCCCAAATATTTTTATTATTATGCTCACTGCCAAAGGGCAAGAATTCGACAAAAATAAAGGTATCGACGTAGGGGCTGACTTGTATATGACTAAGCCCTTTGACCCCGACGAGATTCTTGAGAAGGCTCAGAAAGTTCTTGGTTTATAAAACTTTAGTTAACCATGCAGGATCCGGTAGAATCTAGTCAACAATCTCCTAAAACAGACTCTATCCCAGAAGCAGAAGCTAACTGGGTGGATGAGGCTGTGGGCGGAGGAGGTAAAGGAGGTAAAGGAGGTAGAGGCGGTAATGAAAGTAAAGAAGATTATCTATCTGGTCTTTCTCCTCAACAGGCTGCAACCTTGGCTACGGTAGAGACAGCTTTTTTGGCTAGTACTGCCAGTTTGATGTGGTTAATTGATTATTATTTTCCTACAGGCCCCCTACTGCGGGTATTTTTTCCCTTGCCGATCGCTCTTATCTATCTCCGCTGGGGAGGCCGGTCTGCATGGATGGCAGCGCTGGTTTCTGCTCTCTTACTATCAGTATTGATGGGACCAACTAGGGGAATTTTCTATACAATTCCCTTTGGTCTAATTGGGTTACAATTGGGATATTTATGGCGGCGGGGAGCTAGTTGGTTTTGGTCTATTTCCCTAGGAGCTTTAATTTCTGCTTTTGGTTTTGTCTTCAGGTTCTGGCTATTATCTTTACTGGCAGGAGAAGACCTCTGGTCTTTGGTCATAGTCCAAATTACCGAGTTTCTTCAGTGGGTTTTTCTACGCTTTGGCTGGTTACAAGTGCCAGAAGTTTGGTTAGTGCAGGTTTTTGCCTTAGTAAGTGTAGTGATTAACAGTTTTGTCTATTTATTTGTGGTACACATAATCTCCATGTTGACCCTCGATCGTCTCCACCTATCTATTCCCCGCCCCCCTCAATGGGTACGTATATTACTAGATTATGATAATTAATGTGAATTGGCGGCGCCTTTTACTCGGTGAATTTTCCTTGCGTCGAGTGATTTTTTCCTTATTATTCATCTATGTTTGCTTAACAATTTACGCCTATTTTCTGACTGATGGCCTGATTTTTCTGCCCCGCCCTAGTAGCTATAGCAATGTGCAGGAATTAGTTGGGACTAAGGAGCAGGGCTTAAGGTTAAATAGTAGCAATAATAATCAAATTGCGGCGGTTTATCTACCCAAACCGGGAGCTAAATATACTATTCTTCACAGTCATGGCAATGCAGAAGATTTGGGAGATGTGCTATTTATTCTCAGGAAAATCCAAGGTTTGGGGTTTAATGTTTTCGCCTACGATTACCAAGGTTATGGGCAGAGTGGCGGCACACCTTCAGAAACTAATGCCTACGCAGACATTAATACTGCCTATAATTATTTGACCCAAAATTTGCAAATTCCAGCTAAACAGATTTTAATTTATGGGCGATCGATTGGCAGTGGGCCTAGTGTAGATTTAGCCAGCCGTCAACCCGTGGGGGGCTTGATTTTAGAAAGTCCTTTTTTGAGTATTTCTCGATTTTTAGCTAACTTTAATATCTTCCCTTTTGATAAATTTCCTAATTTGGCAAAAATCAAGCAAGTGCGATCGCCCGTCTTGGTCATGCATGGTAGGAAAGATAAAGTAATTCCCTTTATCCAAGGAGAAGAACTCTACAAGGCAGCCAACCCACCTAAACAAAATCTCTGGATAGACAATGCAGACCATAATGATTTAATCGATGAAGCTGGGGAAAAGTACGATCGCTCTATGACAGAATTTCAGGTTTTAGCTAGTCAGCAGAAGGCATCGAGTTAAAAGACACTAATACAAAAAATATCTTGGCTCCTGAATATTTGCTCAGGTACTGGCTAATGTATACTGAGATTGTAAATCTTAAGCATAACAAAATTTATGATTCTTCCCGGTGCGATCGTCCGTGTCACCAATATCGATGATACCTACTATGCCTTTGAGGGCTTAGTTCAGCGTATGGATAGGAATAAAGCTGCTGTCTTATTTGAAGGTGGAAACTGGGATAAACTAGTCACTTTTCGGCTATCGGAACTAGAAGTAGTAGAGAAAGTTGCCAAAAAAGGCAAGTAATTATGACTAAACAGATTATCCGCACCGACCAAGCTCCTGCCCCCGTAGGTCCCTACAACCAAGGAATTATTGCTACTGGAAAAATCCTTTTTGCCTCTGGACAAATACCTCTAGATCCTATCAGTGGGGAAATTATTGGTACAGGAGATATCACTAAGCAAACAGAGCAGGTCATGAGTAATCTAGCTGCGGTTCTCAAGGCTGCTGGAGCCACTTGGCAAGATGTAGTTAAAACCACAGTTTTCCTTAAAAATATGACAGATTTCCCGGTCATGAATGGGGTCTATGCTCTTTATTTTGTAGAAGGGCAAGCTCCTGCAAGGGCAACGGTAGAAGTAGCTCGTTTACCAAAGGATGTGTTAGTAGAAATTGAATGTACTGCGGTAATTTCTTAATTAGTAGTCATATATAGTTAGCAATGGCATGGATTTGGGAACATAGCTATGGTTTTTCCAAAACATAGTATTTAACGTGAGTTCGGGATAAGAAATACCTCTGATACCATTTTATGAACACCATAACCATTATTGCTGGCTGAGCGAAGTCGAAGCCAAAACCCCATTACAAATCTTTGATTGCTTATCTTCATTTGTAGTAGAAATGTTCCCTTCGACTCCGCTCAGGGAACGTCTCTAGGCTTAGGTTTAGGGCTTTTGCTTAAACCGAACTCACGTTATTTACATCACTGAGACGGAGACTGAATTTCTTCTATCAATCCATGCCTCTCAAAAAGACCGCGCAAAAAAAATCGCTGGGTGTCGATGGGTTCCAGATCGACGATGCTGGGTTTATCCAAAAACAGCTAGAGTCTATGATGCTCTAATTGAAGAGTTTAGTGATGATCTGGTAGGTGATTTAACAATTATTCGCCCCGGTAAACTATTAGAAACTAAGAGAGAACATATTGAGGTAGAAGCTAAGGATATTAAACAAACGTGAGTTCGGGTTAAGCCAAGACCCACTCTACTGCTTATCGCAGAAAAATCGAGAAGCAAGCTACACTCTAGCCCTCTCCCAGAACGGGAGAGGGGACAAGAAAGATTTGTCTTACTTTCCTACCCTGCGGGAAGTCTTACGCCTACCGCCTCTTGTGGGAAAAGGGGTATAGCCCAAGGGGCATTCAAGCAAGGGGGATGTAGCTTACTTCCCGTAAGGGTGGGGTATTTCTTATCCCGAATTGACGTTAAGTTAACCCTTTAACTTGCTTAGTTAAATGGGATATTTCTGGCAGAATTAATTGAGTCATGGCTAGGTGGACAGCATTGCTAGAGCCGGGTAAGGAGAAAATTAATTTATTTTGATAGGTTCCGGCGATCGCTCTTGAAGCCATTGCCCTAGAACCAATTTCTTGAAAGCTCAACCAGCGAAACAATTCTCCAAAACCCGGTAAAGTTTTCTCTAAAATTTGGGACAAAACATCATAAGTAGTATCCCTAGGTGCAATGCCAGTACCACCGTTGCAGATGATTGCATCTAGATTGCTAATTTGGGCTAACTGTTGCACCAGTCCTAATATTTGCTGGGGTTCATCCTGAAGAATTTGATATTCCTGAATCGTAAAACCACTTTCTAATAAGAGGTCTTGGATAATCTTGCCGCTTTTATCAGTTTCCACAGTGCGGCTATCACTGATAGTAATTACCGCACAATTGACTTCAATTACTTGCTGGTCTGGATGGGGAGTCATAACCTAGGCTTTGCTAAAATCTAGACCATTTTCTTCTGCATAGCGATTCATAAACCGCAGAAATCTCTCCCACTCTTCTGGAGAATTCATAATGTATAGGGCTTGAATATTCTTTGCCTGACCATTAATAAAAATTCCCTTAACTTCCTTAGTCATAATTTCTCCTTCTTCATCCACCATGTACATACCAGTGATGGTTTCAGCAGTTTCTGTGTTGAAAGCCTGAGGA
This sequence comes from Coleofasciculaceae cyanobacterium OTE_70_metabat_329, assembly GCA_031374985.1. Taxonomy (GTDB): domain Bacteria; phylum Cyanobacteriota; class Cyanobacteriia; order Cyanobacteriales; family JAAUUE01; genus JAAUUE01. Next base: position 5,317 of record JANMHD010000149.1, read on the forward strand.
CTTTCAAAAAAGAAAGTCGCTGTACTTTGGTTGCCAGTCTTCGATCGAGTAATTTTTACTTGGGGGATTGCTACTTCTTTAATACCTTGGGAGAGTTGAATTTCAGCCATATTAATTTATTGTGCCTATTAGGTTATTGTGAATAATTTACTAAATATTTGATAAATAACTCAACCCTAAGCATACACCGAATCGATATTAGGGATTATTTGGAATCCGGGTAATTTCTGCGTAGCCGCTAAAAATTAATTGTTCCCCTTGGGTTTCTAGACGATTAATCCGCAAACTAACTCCATCTAGATTAAATTTATCTAGATCCACCATCTGATCAAGAATTTCCCCTAAAACATTAGAAAGAAGTTGGGATATGCCCTGTTGGGATTCAGGAATACCACTGGGGAGAAATTGAGGATTTTGAAATCTCATCCGGCGGCGGCGCTCCACAGAGATCGTACAACTCAAAGCCACAGGAAATACCCCATTGGGCAATACAGCCTCAGCAAAAATTTCTATTTGACTCTCAGCTTGGAGCCGCACTTGAACATTTTGGAAAGAAACTGGCTCCCCTCCAGAAAGAGCTAATAAACTTTCGGTTTGCAAATTCTCTAGGCGTTGCTTTACTAGAGGTGCTTGGAAAGATTTATTAATATCTGATTCTAAAAGGATGACTTGAGCGATCGCTTGAGTTGGTTGCCGCAGGCTAATTTTGCCACTGAGAATGGCACTAAAATCTAGAGATACCGCATCAGTTTCAAACCACATTTCTGCCGTCCGAAAGTATCGGCGAATCACTAAGCCCTTGCCACTCACCTTGAAATTATCTACTATTCCCTGGAGCAATTTACTAGAGGGCTGGCAGCGAATAGCCACCTGCACAGACTCACTCTCAGTAAACAAGTGGGTAATAGTCTTACTGGCAACAGTATTTACGAGGTCTTCCCCCCAATCTGTGCCCTGCTTATCCTCGACACTGGGAGAGCTAAAGCTACGAAACATAAGTTGCTGTGCCATATAAATTCATCTTCTACTTGTAACAAATTATAAAGCATTCAGCAACTTGGCATATCTAGTCAGGAGGCAAAAACTAACTAAACCCCAAAGGACTTGCCACAGCCGCAGGTTTGGTTAGCATTAGGATTAGTAAATTGAAAACCCCCACCAATCATGGCGTTGCTATAGTCTAGGACTAAGCCATAGAGGTACAACATACTTTTGGGGTCGCAGGCAATCTTAAAGCCATCGTATTCTGACACATCATCATCAGCCCGGATGGTACTGGGGTCGGCAAAGTCCATAGTGTAGGACATGCCAGAGCAACCACCCCCCCGGACTCCTACCCGTAGGCACAAATCCACCCCTTGCTGCTGTCGGAGTTGGAGGAGATGATTCAGGGCGGTATCGGTGAGGCGGATACTTTGAGATTTGGTTTCAGTTGCTTGTGCCATGTTTTTTACCTAAATTTCTTACCTAAATCTATGGTTATCAGGTTTATTGATTAGTTTTGTGGTTTTTGACTTCTACCCTACATTTTAGGCTATCAGTCAAGACAATAAGTAGGATTTGCCAGATATTTTTAATCTAGTTTGGCTAACCAATCAATGATTAAAGGGTTGACGATCGCTGGTTTTTCGTCATGGGGGCAGTGACCAGCTTGGGGAATAGTTTGGAAGACTACATTTTGTTTAGTATTTACTAGATCTTGGTAGATTTTTGCTCCAGCGATCGGTGTCCAAGGATCCTGCTCGCCCCAAAGGACAAGTAAAGGGCATTGAATGTGGGGCAATAATTCCCCCGGACTAGCTCCCGGTGGGGCAGTGAGGACAGAGGCAAAAACTTGCTGCGCCCCC
>JANMHD010000157.1:0-7866 GCA_031374985.1 Coleofasciculaceae cyanobacterium OTE_70_metabat_329
AAGACCAGTTGGGGGCTATTTTGTAGTTCCCGGCGGAACATTCTTTGGAGAGAAGTTTCTATCTGGGCTTTGAGACCCACCCAGTCAGCGATCGCTTCAGCATTACCAACTAATGTTGCACCTTCGCTGTCAAAGGATCTAATAAACTCTGGAGCTCGATCGATCAGGGTTCGATCGATAGTTCTCATTACCAATTGCTGCAATAGATTTCTTTCGATATTAGAAACCACGCCCCGGAGGTGAATTTCTGGGTTGGCGATAAGTTTTCCTTCCCAATCCACTGCCGCTGCTACAGTAATTACCCCATCTTCGGCCAACTGTTGCCGCTCCTTCATGACGTGGTGATGGACAATACCGTGGCGATCAACTAATTCAATTCCCGAAGGAACTTTTCCGCTGACCATAATCCGCTCTGGGGATAAGTTCACCACATCGCCATTATCCAGAATCACCATATTTTCCTTAGGAATGCCCATGCTGTGAGCCATTTCAGCGTGTTTTACTAACATCCGGTGCTCGCCGTGGACAGGGATAAAGAATTTTGGCTTAGTCAAGGCCAGCATTAATTTGTGGTCTTCTTGGGAACCGTGACCAGATACATGAATGCCTTTATCTCGGCCATAAATAACTTTTGCGCCTAGCATCATTAGACGATCGATACAGTTGACCACCGAAATGGTATTCCCCGGAATTGGGTTAGCTGAGAAAATAATTGTATCTCCCTGCTTGACCTTAATTTCCCGGTGGTCGCCTCGCGATATGCGGGTCATGGCTGACATGGTTTCACCTTGAGAACCAGTAGTTAAAATTAATACCTTGTCATCTGGTAACTGACGTAGGGAATGGAGAGGGGCAAACAAACTATCAGGGCATTTGATATAACCCAGAGTCCGGGCATGGGCGATTACGTTGAGCATCGATCGACCCACTACCCCTACTACCCGTCCATGCTTCTGAGCCAATTGCAGGATAATATTTACCCGGTGGACTGAGGAGGCAAAGGTTGTCACCATGATCCGGCCGGGAGCCTCAGCAAAGAAGCGATCGAGGTTGGGTTTCACCGATGCCTCTGAAGGGGTATGACCGGGCAGTTCCGCATTAGTAGAATCACTAATCAAACACAGCACACCTTTCTCCCCATGTTCTGCCAGCTTTTGGAGGTCGTAGTATTCCCCATCCACAGGGGTATGGTCAATTTTGAAATCTCCCGTATGGATAATTACACCAATGGGGGTATGAATTGCCACAGTAAAGCTATCAGCGATCGAGTGAGTATTTCGGATATATTCCACCAAGAAATGGGAACCCATCCGTACAATTTCTCTAGGGGCAACATTATGGAGGGTAGTCCGGTTAGAAACTCCAGCTTCTTCTAGTTTGCCAGCCAACAGAGCCATAGCTAAACGTGGACCATAGATATTAGGAATATCAAATTGCTTTAGGTGGTAGGGAATGCCCCCAATATGATCTTCATGACCGTGGGTGACAATCATCCCCTTAATTTTATGGCGATTCTCCCGTAGGTAGGTCATGTCAGGCAGCACAACGTTAATACCGGGCATCCCATCGGCAGGAAAACCAATCCCTGCATCTAGAAGAACAATTTCATCTTGGTATTCAAAAACGCAGGTATTTTTGCCAATCTCATGCAATCCTCCCAAGGGAATAATTTTTAACCCCCCTAGCTCGGAGTTATTTACAGAAATTGATTTGCTACTTTGAGGAATTGGCTTGTTATTTTGATTATTTAGCTTCACACCATTATTAAGAATTGGCATCATGGGATTTTGATTACTAGGCATATTTTGGTTGGTTAATTGATTAGGTGATTATTTGTTTGGTTGGTTAATTAGCTAACTAGTTGATTGGTTAATTTGTTGATCTAGAGATCATTAAAATCACCAAATATCGAGAAAACTTTTATTTTCCTAGGTTGTTTACTTTATTTTTACCTAGATAGGAAAATAGACAGGAAAACTATAAATTCTTGGTTTTTAATTTTAGATTTATAGCTAAAATCTTTAGCCTATAAGGGCCTAGATAAGTTTCTAGAAAGATGTACTTAAATTAGACTTAAATCTTTTAGAACCTTTTCTAAAGCTGGTTTTAGGTCTTCGGGATAGGGGCTGAGGGGCGATCGACACTCTCCGACCCGCCATCCCTGCATTTCTAAAGCTACTTTCAAAGGAATAGGATTGGTGACGGTAAACAGTGCCTTAAACAAAGGAAATAATCGGCAGTGAATCGCCTCTGCTAGTTGGTGATTCCCCTCCACAAAACCCTGTACCATCTGGGCTAATTGCTTGCCGACTAGGTGACTAGCCACACTAATTACTCCATAGCTACCTACAGATAGCATAGGTAAAGTTAGGGAATCATCTCCACAGTAGATGCGAAATTCTGGAGGAGTTAAGCACCGGACTTGACTGGCTTGGTCAAGACTGCCGCTAGCTTCTTTGATAGCTACAATATTTGGAATCTCGGCTAATTTAGCTACGGTTTCTGGAAGCAAATTCTGTCCAGTCCTACCGGGAATATTGTAGAGAACTAGAGGAAAATCAGGGCAGGCTTGAGCGATCGCTGCAAAGTGCTGATAAAGTCCTGCTTGGGGGGGCTTATTGTAATAGGGTACTACCTGCAAAGAAGCATCTAATCCTAATTTAGCAGCTTTTTGGGTGGCAGCGATCGCTTCGCTAGTGGAATTAGATCCAGTCCCCGCAATTACCTTAGCCTTGCCAGCCACTGCCTTCTGTACCACTTGGAATAACTCATACTCTTCATCCCACGTTAGGGTTGGTGACTCTCCAGTAGTCCCACAGACCACGATCGCCTCTGTGCCCTGGTCTACTAGATGAGTAGCCAACTCTTCTGTCACTTGATAATTTACACTACCGTCTTCGTGAAACGGCGTAATCATTGCCGTAATGATCCGACCTAGTTCTACCACATTCCTCTTGCCTATATTATTTCTGTTATTTCTGAAAACCATCTCTGAACAGGAAACTGCTCTGGGCAATATTCCCAGTAACCTACTCAAAGTCTATCACCTCGATCAAGCCCTAAACTGCAAGGGCGGTAGGCTTTGTCTGGGGCTGGAGCCACGCCTTCTGGACTAGTAGTTCAGCAATCTGCACGGCATTAAGCGCCGCACCCTTACGAATCTGATCACCACTCAGCCATAATTCTAACCCACAGGGATGGGAAATATCTTGGCGGATTCTACCCACTAAGACTTCATCTTTACCACTAGCCTCTAGGGGCATAGGAAAGTAGTTTCTGCTCCAGTCTTCTACTAGTTTAACTCCCGGTGCCTGGGCTATTAATTCCCGGGCCTGATCTACTGGGAAGGGATGGGCAAACTCTAGATTTACCGCCTCAGAGTGGGCCCTGAGTACTGGAACTCGAATACAGGTGGCAGTAATTCGCAAGTCTGGCACACCGAAAATTTTGCGAGTTTCCTTGACCATCTTCACTTCTTCTTCGCAGTAACCCGCCTCATTCAGGGGTGAATTGTGGGGAAACAAATTAAAAGCTAGGGGATAGGGAAATATTTCCGGTTGGACAGGTTCTCCCTTAAGAATTGCTTGGGCTTGGGTTTGAACTTCTGCCATTGCCCTCGCTCCGGCTCCACTGGCAGACTGGTAAGTGGCAACTACAATTCTTTGAATAGGCTGAACTTGGTGCAGGGGATAAACTGCCATGTTCATCAAGATCGTCGAGCAGTTGGGATTAGCAATGATTCCCTGATGGTTTTGGGCAGCTTGGGGATTAATCTCAGGAATTACTAAAGGAACTTGGTCATCCATCCGAAAGGCACTAGAGTTATCGATCGCTACTGCCCCTGCTGCCACTGCCTTAGGGAGCCAAGTCTTAGAAATACTCCCACCTGCGGAAGCTAAGACTAGATCTACATCATCAAAACAACCCTCTTGGACTGGTTCAATAATGAGTTTCTGCCCTTGAAATTCCACCACCTGTCCCTGCGATCGGGGGGAAGCCAATAATTTTAAGCTAGTCAAAGGAAACTGTCGTTCGGCCAGCAATGATAGCAACTCTGTTCCTACTGCCCCCGTTGCCCCCAAAATGGCAACTCGTAATGGATTAGACAAAACAACCCTCCTGCATAATTGATTATTATATTAATAAATCTGGCTGAGCAATAGGTAAAATCTGATATCTACTATTTATCATTTACCTAATAAATTAGCTTCCCTTAGTTAATTGAGATGAAATCTTGTTAAGTCCGCCTGTTTTTAGGAGTTCCTATGATTTGACAAACCTCCTTTCCTAGAGATCTGAAATTAACTAAAAATTAAGTCTGGGATAAATACTCTATCAACTTTTTTATAGTAGATACGGCGCTAATCATGGATTGAAGTTAGAAATATATTAACCTACTCTTAGAATAAATGACCGAAAAATCCTGATACAGGGATTGCTTATCAAAAACTTGGAGATACATCAAAAAGTTTGATACACTTACGATATTGTCTAAGACTTTAGCATGGCTAAGTCTCAAAAGATATTCAGATTATTAATACGTTAGCAGATAGTCAGTCAATGAAAGTCACCAAGGAAAAGTTACCCCAAAGTCAGATTCAGCTAGAGATAGAGGTTCCAGCAGAAAAATCTCAGCAAGTCCATGACAAAGTTGTCAGAAGCCTCATCCAGAACGTGAAACTTCCGGGGTTTCGTCAAGGCAAAATCCCCCAAAAAGTTTTGCTCCAACGTTTGGGTGAATCTAAGATCAAGGCAAATACCCTAGAGCAACTCCTTCAAGACAGCCTCCGGGATGCTGTTATGCAAGAAAAGCTAATTCCTATTGGAGAGTATGAGTTAGGCTCCACTATGGACGAACTGTTAACCAGCTTTACTCCGGGTCAGCCTTTGGTTTTTACAGTTAAATTTGATGTTCCCCCAGAAGTGTCGATCGCCGAATACAAGGGGCTAAAAGTTACTATCGAAGAATTAAAAGTAGAAGATAGCGATGTTGATGAATTTCTAGAAAACAAACGTCGGGAGCATGCTCCTCTAGTTCCGGTTGAAGGTCGAGCCGCCCAGATGACTGATGTGGTAATCATTGACTATACAGGATACCTAGAAGGGGAAGAAAACCCTCTGCCCGGTGGGGAAGCGCAGGACTTCCAGTTAGAAATGGAAGAAGGTAAGTTTATCGATGAGTTTATTCAAGGCGTAGTCGGGATGGAAACCGGAGCCAATAAAGAATTTCCTGTTAATTTTCCTGAAGACTATCCTCGGGAAGACTTAGCTGGGAAGACCGCAAACTTTATTGTTACTCTCAAGGAAATCAAAGCCAAAGAACTACCAGAATTAGATGATGATTTTGCTCAAGAATTTAGTGAGCATGAAACTCTTGCAGAATTACGAGCTGTGGTTCAGGAAAAGTATAAAGAGCAAGCACTCAAGGATATGGAAACTGCTAAACAGCAAGCTATTCTTAAGGAAATTGCTGGGATAGTTACAGTGGATTTGCCAGAATCTATGATCCTTGATGAAACCAATGTGCTATTGAATCGAGCCATCTCTCAACTATCCCAGATGGGAATGGACACCAGAAGTTTTGTCAACGAGGAAATTTTGCAGGAAATGCGTCAACGGTCTCGTCCCGATGCTATTATTAATCTCCAGCAAACCCTAGGACTAATCGAAGTAGCTAAGCAGGAATCCCTCATCCCCACAGAGACGGAAATCAGTGAAGTTGCCAAGGGTTATGCCAGCCAGATGAAAGGCCAGAAGGTTGATTTGCAGCGACTACAGCAATTTGTTCAAGAAGATTTAACCAAGGATAAGGCTCTGAAGTGGTTGGTGGAACAGGCTGAAGTAGAACTTGTCCCTGAAGGAACTCTTGATCCAGATACGATCGAGGAAGACCTGCCGGAAGATGTTCTAGAACTGGCTGGGGTCATGGCGGCGGCTGATATTGATGATAAACAAATAGCGGCTCAAGTGGCAGCAGTGGAAGAATAATCAATCGTAAGTCATAATGTAGGGTAGGAGATTGCACCCTCAGGAAAAAGCTTCTTCCCTACTATAACTTTTTCCTACAATCTCGCCTATAATTCCCCCTTCCCTAACTAACGAATATGATTCGATCAACCTCCCCTTACCAAAACCTGACTAGCCTTAGCTCGTGGGATCACAACTCCATTACTAGTGGAGGGATTAATCCTGCCAGTAAGGTTAGTGGCTCGGTGTCTGGCATTCTAGCTAATAATTTGTCTTCTTACCAGACTAAGGCTCTGACCAACTCAGTAGTACCTATGGTAGTAGAGCAATCTGGGATGGGAGAGCGGGCTTTTGATATCTACTCTCGGCTTTTGCGGGAGCGGATTATCTTCCTCGGAACTCCTGTAGATGATACTGTGGCCGACTCCCTTGTGGCTCAGTTGCTCTTTCTAGATGCGGAAGATGCGGAAAAAGATATTCAAATCTATATCAATTCTCCCGGGGGTTCTGTAACGGCGGGCATGGCAATCTATGATACTATGCAGCAAATTCGCCCAGATGTGGTCACTATCTGTTATGGTTTAGCAGCCAGCATGGGAGCTTTTCTTCTCTCTGGGGGAACTCCGGGGAAGCGATCGGCTCTTCCTAGCGCCAGAATTATGATCCACCAACCCTTGGGTGGAGCGCAAGGACAAGCTGTAGATATTGAAATTCAAGCTAGAGAGATTCTTTATCATAAGCGGATTCTTAATGAACTATTAGCTCAGCACACCGGGCAGCCCCTAGAAAAAATTATTGCTGATACAGAGCGTGATTTCTTCATGTCTCCGGCTGAAGCTAAGGACTATGGACTAATTGATCAAGTAATTTCCCGTGATGCTATCCCCGCTATCAATTAATTAGAGGCAGCTATGTCTAAGTATGACTCCCATCTAAAATGTTCCTTCTGTGGTAAATCCCAAGAGCAAGTCCGCAAACTAATTGCTGGACCTGGGGTTTATATTTGTGATGAATGTGTTGATCTATGTAATGAAATTTTAGATGAGGAGCTACTAGATTCCAGCAGTCCCCTACAGTCCCCCGCGCCCAAGGCGGAGCCTCCGCAAAAACGGCGATCTCGCACTGGAGGAATTGTGATGCAGCAGATTCCTAAGCCGAGGGAGCTAAAAAAATATCTTGATGACCACGTAATTGGTCAAGATGATGCCAAGAAAGTCCTATCAGTAGGAGTGTACAACCACTACAAGCGCCTTAGTTTTTTACAAAATAAGAGTACCAAAACTGCCAGTAGCGCTGAAGAAACGGTAGAGCTTCAGAAGTCTAATATTTTGCTGATGGGACCAACGGGTTGTGGCAAGACTTTACTGGCGCAAACTTTGGCCAGTGTATTGGATGTTCCCTTTGCTGTTGCTGATGCCACAACCTTAACTGAAGCGGGTTATGTGGGGGAAGATGTGGAAAATATTCTCCTGCGCTTGTTGCAAGTGGCGGATTTAGATGTGGAAGAGGCGCAACGGGGAATTATCTACATTGATGAAATTGATAAGATTGCCCGCAAGAGTGAAAATACTTCCATTACTAGGGATGTCTCCGGGGAAGGAGTCCAGCAGGCTCTCCTAAAAATGCTAGAGGGGACGATCGCTAATGTTCCTCCCCAAGGAGGCAGAAAGCATCCTTACCAAGAATGTATCCAGATTGACACCAGCAATATTCTGTTTATTTGTGGCGGGGCTTTTGTCGGTTTAGAAAAAGTTGTGGAACAGCGGACTGGGAAAAAATCTATGGGCTTTGTCCAGGCGGGAGAAACCGCTAGTAAGGATAAGCGCACCGCCGATATTTTAAAACAGCTAGAACCAGATGACCTAGTAAAATTTGGCATGATTCCTGAATTTATTGGTC
>JANMHD010000221.1:0-3882 GCA_031374985.1 Coleofasciculaceae cyanobacterium OTE_70_metabat_329
ACAAATCTAACTATGTTATCGTGAATTTCTAAAGGCATAGTAATTTCTAAGGTTCCTCGATCGTAGGTCAATCGAGACGATCGCTTATTCCCCAAAGCTGTCAGAATTTGTTGATAGTTTTCCCAGCTAATATTATGAAAAACTACTCGTTGTTCTGCTGGTTGAGTAGCCCAAGAAATATCTGGAGTTTTAGCAATTGCTTGAGGAACGGAGCTAACCATATTTTTTACTTTTCTAAAGGAGCTAAATAAAGTTCTGGATCCTGTGCCAAGAGTCCCGCAGTGGAACCGATCCTGATTTCAAAATGGAGATGGGGTTGAGAACTTTGGGGACTACCCGTATTACCCACTGTACCAATAGGGAAGCCCGATCGCACTTCTTGACCGATGGTGACAGAAATGCTGCCTAGATGGGCATAGCGGGATTGCTGCCCATTGCTATGATTAATTATTACTATTTTCCCCCCAATATTCTGCTCTCCAGCAAAAGCTACCACTCCATTTCCGGCCGCCAGAACCGTTGCCCCTAGGGGTGCGGCCAAGTCAACCCCACTATGAAACTGGTTGGCTGCTGGATCACCATAGAAACCATAGCCTAAGAGGACTTGAGTAGGTTGAGCAAGGGGATAGCGATCGATTGCTGATTGAAATCTCTGGGGTGCTGCGGTAGCTGTCCAATTAATACCTGGTAGGAATACTACCTCTGCGGGCGATCGACATCCATTAAGCTCAAATAGTACATCTGCCCGGACTCCATAACGCCGTGCCAACTCTGCCCAAGTAGCTCCTGAGGAAACTGCGATCGCAATACCATTTACCGGCGGAACTAAAATCTCTGTACCGACACTAGGTAATCCTTGATTTAGGTTGGGGTTGAAACTTAATAGGGTTTGGGGCAACAAGCCGTAGCGATTGGCAATACTTTCTAAGGTATCTCCAGAGGCAACTTTGTGGCTCCGCAACCGTGAGAAAACAGAATTACACTGCTCTTGGGCGGCTACTGGGGAGATTACGGGCAAAAGAATTGAAGCACTTGTAATGCTTAAAAAACTTAGGGTTAGGGCTAATCGGTGCATGGGAATCTGGCTATAGCAGCTTAATTTCATCTCCCAAGTGTAATACTTTCCCTGATTCGGTGGCAGGAATAAAGGTATTTACGGTGAAACGATAGAAATGATTAAAGGGCGATCGCTCTACTCCTTCTCCTAAAGTTTCCCGGCGTTGCTCACTAAAAATCTTCGGAAATTGGGGATAAACCTCGCCAGTTTGGGAATTACGAGTCGGGACAACACATCGAGAGCAAGGATTAGTTCCTAAAAATTTTACATTACCGATCGCAAACTCCCTTGGTGCATCTTTAGCTCCAAATAGACAATCTTCCCAAAAAGCAGCCGCCTCGGTAATCTCTAAATTTGCCCGCATCCGCCGCCCCATTTCTGAGCTATCTAACTCCGTAAACCACTTACTAGCTTGCTCTAGGCTGGCTTCACTTACCACTGTGGGGCCACTAGCTTTTGGGTCATCGGGGAAACCATGAGAGAGGTTTTCTTGTAGCTCGGCGGGGGTTTGAAAATAATTACTTAGCCAAGCGGTGAGTCCGGGAATCTCTGTTTGTAAGTTGAATTTAGCAGATTCTAAGGTATCTGGTTGAGTTAGGGTGATGGTATCTGCATCAAGATCAAAGGTCGATCGCAATCTATGAATAGCAATATTATTTTTTCCATTAATATACTTTCCCTGAGCATCAAAAATGGCAAAACGGCGATCGTTTTTTAAGGCTCCTCCAGTTGTAATTTCTGCTTGGGCAATATCTACACCATCGAGGGATTTAATTGGATAAACAGTAATTTTAGAAAGGTAAGGCATAGGGGTTATTTTTTTGACTTTTTTTCTAAATCTAGTTCCAATCTTTCTTGACGATATCTAGCAGCATCAGTTAATTCTTTAGTGTGCATTTCTGACCAAGCCACTATAACTTTGACGGGTGCTACCAGTTTTTTACCAAAATTAGTTAGGGTATATTCTACCTTGGGGGGAACTACGGCGTAGACTTTGCGATGGACAACTCCATTTAGTTCGAGCGATCGTAGGGATTGGGTTAGGGTTTTGTTAGAAATACCGGGAATCTTTTTCTGAAATTCGTTGTAGCGCTTTGTTCCGAAGGAAAGAATATAAATAATCTGGGGCAACCAAGGATCGCCAATCAACCCCAAGGTCTGGCGCAGGGGGCAATCAGGGCTAAGAATATCGGGTTCTGAATCTTGAGTCACCATAGGGGAAATATACCATTAAAATAGCTTTATGCTGCTTCGTGAGAGACACTATTTACTAGATATGCTAAATGCGGCAAAGTTAGCTCAAGATTTTGTTGCTGATATCGATCAATTAACCTTGTACATAAAGCTTTGATGAACGAAAACTCTATGAACGATATCTCAAAGACGAACTGGGAGAAAGTTAATGCTCTTACAGAAGATGAATTTGTCAGAGAAATTGTTGCAAAAACTCGCCAAGGTCTGCAAGAAATATATGGTAAACAGCTAGATCAAATTATTCTTTTTGGCTCCCAAGCTAGAGGAGATGCTCAACCTGATTCTGACATTGATATTTTAATTGTTCTTAAAAATTATTTTAACTACTCTCAGGAGAGCGATCGCATTAGCCTTTTGATTGCCAATTTATGCTTAGAATATAGTGTTTTGATTAGCTGTGCTTTTACTACTAGTGAAAAATTTCAGCACTATAATAATGCTTTCTTTCGCAATATCCGTCGAGAAGGATTACCAGTATGAATCAAGAACAGGAAAGGTTGCTTGAGAAAGCTAATAGGAGTTTACAAGCAGCTAAGGAATTGAATAGCAAAGGTTTTCCAGAGTTTGCGGCCTCTCGTGGTTACTATGCCATGTTTTATGTCGCTACAGCATTCTTAGAAAGTGAAGGACTTTCTTATTCCCGACACTCGGCTGTCATCGCTGCTTTTGGGGAAAGGTTTGCTCGGACTAATCGAGTTCCGGTGGAATTGCACCGTTATCTAATTGATGCAGAAAGAACCCGTCTTAGAGCCGACTATAATATAGATCCAGATATAACAGAAACCGATGCTACACAACTGATAAAACGGGCAGAAGATTTTCTCAACTTTGCTTTAGAAAATATAGATTTACTTCCGCCTGCATCTTCCTAAATTCATTGAAAAATAATAATATCTCGATCGTAGTTGTCCAAGTAGACCCAAATACTCTTGCTTGGTTTCAATCTCAAGGTTAGGATTATGAAAAGAAAATAGCAGCCGCCCTCCGAATTTATGCACAGACTCACGAATCCTAGTTAGATACCTATACACTCAATATTTTATCAAGGTAACTATGAAGAAATTCTCGGAGCGAATGTCCTTTGTCGAGACACCAAAATTACTGCAAACTGAAGATATGTCAGATGCTTTACGAAACTCAATATGGAACTTAGTAGTCCATATTTTTCAGGGGCAAGACCCATACAATAGTAGCAAAGAATATTGGGTTACTGCCGCAGAGTTAATTGCAAAATCATTCCGTAAAGTTCCTGTAGATGATATATTAGATGATCTTTTTCCTGATCATCGCAAATGGATTAGAGAATATTTTTTTAGCTTGCTTTGGTATGAGGTTTACGATTTTATTGAATTTATTGTTGACCTTCAATTACCGAACGTCAGATTTAAAAAGAAAGATTTACAGAAAGCATTTAATAATATTTTTGAAGAAGAATTATCAGCTTTTCGATTTGTAAATGGAATCATTGGGCCTATTTCTAATTCAACAGAAATTGAGGCGATTTCAAGTGCGCTAGATATTAGTTTAGATTTCGGTCTAGAGGGCGCACATACCCATGTTCAAACTGCAAT
>JANMHD010000272.1:0-8355 GCA_031374985.1 Coleofasciculaceae cyanobacterium OTE_70_metabat_329
AGAAGTTTAATAAGGAAATTGAGACTAGGCACTGCCCGAAAATGCATCATGTCTCTTCAATACACAAGTGTTAAGCATATTTAAGAGATAAGTTAAAGATGATTTTGTCTTCCCTATATGGAGCAGAGATCGCCGTAGTAGCTTCCTAAATAATCTGCAATTCCCACAAGATATCCTCATCACAATTATTTACGATGGCAGTCACAACAATCCATAAATTTAGATTTGTATAACAAAAAAGATATAATCTTACATCTTGGAGTTAAACACATGGCTAAACGTGATCATATTTATATTGAAGGGCTTGTTGACCATCATGGAATAGATTGTGGTGATGGCACGGTTATTCATTATGAAGGATTTGGGAGAATAACTAAGGTTTCTAAAAGTAGGTTTGCTGAGGGAAGAACAATTCTGATTAAAAATTATCCTAAGAATTACTCTCGTGATGAAATAGTCAGAGGAGCAAAAGAAAGACTAGGGGAAGCTAGGTATGACCCCTATCATAATAATTGTGAACACTTCATGTATTGGTGCACTACTGGTAAATCTAAGTGGTACCAATGGGATTATGCTCATGTTGGAGCAGGTGGGACTGCTGCTGCTAGTGTTGGCTTAAGTCTTGTAGCTACAGAAATTGCCGCTGGAGGTTTTTTAGGACTTATAGGTGTTACGACTACGGTAGGACTTCCGGTTGCAGTAATAGGTGGTGGTGCTGTTGCGGCTGGTGCAGCTATTTATCATGGGTTAAGAATATTAGGTAATTGGGATGATAGATAACTTAAGCTGCTTTGAGGTTTGATTCTTACAAATTATAGAATTATAAATACTTGATGAAAGACAGAGGTATTGTTGTTCATTGAGTGTTTATATTGAGACATGGAGTTAATAATTATTGGTTAGAGAGTCAGACAAAGAATATTATTTAGGTACAAAACTAAGAGTAATTTGTTAGAGGATATAATTAATTATTTAGGAATAGATTAGGTCGATCGCTAATAAGAAACAAAGCAAATCATCTCTTATTTATTTAGAATTAATATATTGTAAATAAGATTTATTTATTGTCAAGTTTAGTACAAATTATCGAAAGATACTATTTATGCAATCATGACTAGTTAATGACATTTAGTAGTTTTACTTATAAAAAACTTATAGAAGGCTTACAAAAAGTTTATAGGTTTTGATTAGTACACAGGCAGATAGTTAACTTACGTTAAATATTAAGCGGATTTAAGTCTGGTAGTTAACTTTTCTTAAGCTCTCAAAAATAGGATCATGGCAATAATCTATAGTATTGATGTGTCGAGCCAATGTGTTAAACTATTTTACGATTAGTTTGGCAAAGCTAAATTTCAGTCTTAACTACAACTAAACATACACATAATTAGTGCTTATGGTTAGTTAGTAGACAAAAAACTTAGTTTACCCAAGTTTGTCTAGTGAAAAAAAGCTGGGAAGGAGAATAGATAAAATGTCAATTGCTGTGGGAATGATTGAAACCAAAGGATTTCCGGCTGTAGTAGAAGCCGCAGATGCAATGGTTAAAGCTGCCCGCGTTACCCTTGTGGGGTATGAAAAAATCGGTAGTGGTCGTGTCACCGTGATCGTGCGGGGTGACGTTTCTGAAGTTCAAGCTTCGGTCGCTGCTGGGGTAGAAAATGTGAAGCGAGTCAATGGTGGTGAGGTTTTGTCCACTCATATCATTGCCCGTCCCCACGAAAACTTAGAATACGTTTTACCTATTCGCTATACCGAAGATGTAGAGCAGTTTCGCTCGTACTAACCCTTAGAGTTAGTCATAAAAAGTAGTTAAAAATTAATTGTAATTTTGGAGTAAAATTCATGTCGATCGCCGTAGGAATGGTAGAAACTCTTGGTTTCCCTGCTGTAGTAGAAGCCGCAGATGCAATGGTTAAGGCTGCTCGTGTCACCTTAGTCGGTTACGAAAAAATCGGTAGCGGTCGCGTTACTGTAATCGTGCGGGGTGACGTTTCTGAAGTTCAGGCTTCAGTCGCTGCTGGGGTAGAAAATGTCAAACGAGTTAATGGTGGGCAAGTCCTTTCTACCCATATTATTGCTCGTCCTCACGAAAACTTAGAATACGTGTTGCCTATTCGTTATACCGATGATGTACAACAGTTCCGCGAAAACACCAATGCTATTCGCCCTTCTAATAGACCCTAATCTAGAGTAGACTCTGGGGAGATTCAGGCAGCATCAGCTTAGTTCTTTGATTTATACATTAATTAGTAAATAGATAGTTTATTTATAGATTCAGTTCTGAGCAACTGCCCGATTGATTTCCCCAATCCCAGAACCTTTGATGCCAAAACCTCTAATCCTGAAACCGCTGATTAGGTTAATCTTTAGTGAATTAAATTACCTCTGTCCTCCAAAATGCAAATTGCCAAAGTTCGCGGCACAGTTGTTAGTACCCATAAAGACCCTAGCTTAAGAGGCTCAAAGTTTCTCCTATTACAAATTCTTGATGAAGAGGGCAATCCTAGCCCGGAGTATGAAGTAGCAGCAGATGCAGTGGGAGCAGGTGTTGGGGAGTGGGTACTTGTCACCCGTGGCAGTGCTGCTCGCCAAATTCTAGATGGAGAAAAACGTCCTCTGGATGCTTTAGTAGTAGCAATTATTGATACAGTTACAGTTAATAATAATTGTTCTATTTATAACAAAAGAGATGAGGATCGTTAGTTCATAGAAAGCAAAGGTAAAAGTGGATTATGCTCAACTGATCTGCGATTTAAGAATATTGTTAAATAGCTTTATTCAATGTATTACTTGTTTAGTAAAGGAGGAATTAGTTTATGGTAGTCCGCAGTTTTGCGGCTCCCCCCACCCCTTGGTCCAAAAGTTTGGCAGAGCCGAAAATCCATGAAACGGCCTATGTCCATTCTTTTTCCAATATTATTGGGGATGTCCACATTGGGGCTGATGTTCTGGTTGCTCCCGGAACTTCTATTCGGGCTGATGAGGGGAAACCTTTCCATATTGGTGAAGGGACAAATATCCAAGATGGGGTAGTCATTCATGGTTTGGAAGAAGGCAGGGTAGTGGGAGATGATGGAGCTAAATATTCAGTTTGGGTAGGAGAAAATTCTTCCTTAACTCATATGGCTTTGATTCATGGTCCAGCTTATGTGGGTAATGATTGTTTTGTGGGGTTTAGATCAACGGTATTTAATGCTCGCATCGGTCATGGTTGCATTATTATGATGCACGCACTGATTCAGGATGTGGAAATCCCTCCCGGTAAATATGTGCCTTCGGGGGCAATTATTACCAATCAGCAACAGGCCGATCGCCTACCAGAAGTGAAAGCAGAGGATAGAGATTTTGCTGTTCATGTGGTGGGAATTAATGATGCTCTGCGGGCGGGTTATCGCTGTGCTATAGACGAGTCTTGCATCCGACCAATTCGTGATGAAGCAAACCGAGTTGCTACCCAAGGTAAGGGGAAAACAACTAATAAATTTGAATATACAGAAATAGATATAAACATAGGAACTACTATGGGATTAAGTAAAGAGGTATTGGATCAAGTACGGCAACTTCTCGGACAGAACTACCGCATTAGTACTGAGTATGCCGATGAGCGCCGATTTCGGACTAGTTCTTGGCAGAGTGGCGGAATGATGGGCGATCGGGAGTCGGAAGTTGTGAAGGCCTTAGAATCTTGCCTAGCAGAACATTCTGGAGAATATGTGCGCTTGATTGGGGTTGATCCTAAAGCAAAACGACGGGTTCTAGAACAACTAATTCAGCGTCCTGATGGTCAGAACACGATCGTCAGTAAGACCACTAGCCTGAGGACTGCAACGATCGGAGCTAGTAAAGCTAATGGGACTGGTGATCTTGCTGGTCAAGTCCGCCAACTCCTGAGCCAAGGCTATCGAATTAGTGCGGAACATGCGGATGAGCGTCGCTTCCGTACTAGTTCTTGGAAGAGTGCCATGTCTATGCAAGCTACTCAAGCTTCTGAAGTGATGACTGCTTTAGGTAAGTGTCTTGCGGAGTTTGAAGGGGAGTATGTGCGGCTGATTGCGATCGATCCCAAGGCAAAACGCCGAATTCTAGAGCAGATTATCCAACGTCCCGGTGGCAAGGCTGATCTAAGTACTAATGGTAAGGTTGTTGCCCCTAGCTCTAATTCCTATCAGCCAACTACTGGCAAGAGCAAGACTTCCTTAAGTACAGAAGTGATTAGTGCAATTCGGGAACTCCTCAGCCAAAACTATAAGATTGGCACAGAACACGCCGACCAGCGGAGATTCAAAACTAGTTCTTGGCAGTCTTGTGCGCCAATTTCATCCCAGAGAGAATCAGAGGTGATTATGGCTTTAGAAGCTTGTCTTGTCGAACATCAAGGGGAATATGTTCGTTTGATTGGCATTGATTCTAAAGCTAAGCGCCGGGTAATGGAAAAAGTGATTCAAAGACCTTAAATAGGCTGGAAAATGATCCCCCTAAATCCCCCTTAAAAAGGGGACTTGAATAGGATTCTCTTACCTTAGGGGAAGGTAAAGCCTATAAAGGGGGACTTAAAGATAATGCGTAATCAATATTACTTTGTAAAAAAACATGCCACTGCTGCAATTGCCATCAATTAATAACTCCCAGGTCTGTATTATGGGGGATGTGAGCATTGATGATAATGTAGCGATCGCCTCAGGAGTGATCCTCCAAGCAGATGCTAATTGCCGCCTAATTATTCATGCTGGGGTATGTATTGGTATGGGAGCAATTCTTCATGCCCATCATGGAAATTTAGAAATTCAGCCAGGGGTTGTTCTAGGGGCAGGAGTTTTAATTATTGGTAAAGCAAAGATTGGGAATAATGCCTGTATTGGTTCCACAACAACTATATGGAATACAGATGTGGCTCCAGAGCATATTATTCCTCCCGGTTCAATAGTAGGGAATAGTGGTAGAGAGATTACTAAAATTGTGGAGACTACAAATAAGGAAACTAGTTATACTGCCCCAACTCAGCAGTTACCACAATCAACTTTTGTACCTCCTTCACCCCTAATTTCCTCAACCTTTGTACCTCCGGTAATTTCTCCAACACCAGTTTCATTAAACTCTATTTCACCAACACCTCCGCCCCTAGTTAAAACAACTTTTGTTCCTCCTCCACCAGTATCGCCAATAGTTCCGCCCTTGGTTGTCTCAACTTTCATTGATCCCAACCCTCCGTTCCCATCCCCTTCAACTTTTGTCCCTCTCAATTCCCCTTTAACATCTTCTAACTCTACAGCGATCGATTCTTCTGAAACTAGCCAAGAAATTACTCAGGAAAATGATCAAGAAACTAGTAAAGAATCTAAAACAGAAGAACCCCAAAACAACAATCATCAGTTCTATGGGCAAAATCGCATCAATCAACTTCTAGGAACTTTGATGCCCCAGAATAAGCCTTCATCTTGAGACTAAGAGAATATTTTTTGGTTAAAATTTTTCTTGATATAATCAGTAATTAAGTAGATGAATCCTAGTAAACCCGCCCCAAAAATTAAACCTTGGGACATGGGCGAGTTAAAAGTATATAAAGGATGATTTTCTAATCCCTTGTGCAAGCCAGCATGAATGATGAAGAAAATAGCAAGAACAATTCTTGACCATTCTCTAATATTAGTTTTTTCATTAAATACCAGCCAGAAAATAATGACAAATAAAGGTATATGAATAATCACAAAAGTATCTGAGGCAAGCTGCTCTGGTAGGTCTCTCAAAATATAAAGTAGATGCCATTCTTTCTGAGTAACTGCATCTAATTCATGGGTAAAAAGGGTTGCCAAACCTAAGTTAAAAAGTAAGTTTTTCATAATTTTCATAATAGAATGTTTGCATCTTTAAAAAGATAATCTACCACTGAAGCAATATTAAAGTGATCGAGCATCCCTCTATTGCGCCAGTGCTAAGGTATCATAAATTTATTTGGTAGATATAACATGGAAGAATATTTACAAGTTAATGAAATTATTGATTGGCAACAGCCCAAAATCTTGGAACTCGCTCAGCAAATTGCAGCGGGAAATAAGACCTCAATTACGATCGCCAAAGCTTGTTTTGAGTGGGTACGAGATCAAATTCATCATAGTGTTGATTACCAGCAAAATCCCCTAACTTGTCGTGCTTCAGAAGTTCTGCAATATAAAACAGGTTATTGCTATGCTAAGAGCCATTTGCTAGCAGCCTTACTCCGAGCAAACCAGATTCCTGCCGGATTCTGTTATCAACGCTTAAGTGTTGATGACATAGGTGCACCCTATAGTTTGCATGGCTTTAATGCTGTTTATTTACCTGTGACTGGTTGGTATCGAGTTGATTCTAGAGGCAATAAAGCAGGAATTAATGCTCAATTTACCCCACCTCAAGAACAGTTAGCTTTTAAAGTTCAACTTCCTGAAGAAGCAGATTTTCCAGCAATTCTGGCGGAACCACTCCCAATCGTTGTCGAAGCGTTGCGATCGCAAAATACGTGGGATGATATGCTTCAGAGCCTGCCGGATGTTTCCTTAGAGTCTGCTAAGAGTTATGGTTTATTTTAGTAGGTAAGAGAATGTTAGAACACGATGTGATTATTGTTGGTGGTGGGTTGGCGGGGTGTCGGGCAGCGCTGGAAATTGCCCGGATTGACCCCAGCTTGAAGATTGCTCTGGTTGCCAAAACTCATCCGATTCGATCGCACTCCGTGGCTGCCCAGGGAGGCATGGCAGCAACCCTAAAAAATGTGGATGATACTGATAGTTGGGAGGCTCATGCTTTTGATACCGTCAAGGGTTCCGATTATCTGGCAGATCAAGATGCGGTGGAAATTCTTACCAGAGAAGCTCCTGAAGTAGTGATAGACCTAGAACACTTGGGGGTACTATTTTCTCGTTTACCTGATGGACGGATTGCCCAGCGAGCTTTTGGGGGTCATACCCATAATCGTACCTGTTATGCTGCGGATAAAACTGGTCACGCCATTTTGCATGAATTGGTGAATAATTTGCGCCGCTTCGGAGTGCAACTCTATGAAGAATGGTACGTTATGCGCCTGATTTTAGAGGAAGGTCAAGCAAAAGGGGTAGTCATGTATCACCTTTTGGATGGCACATTGCAGGTAGTCCGGGCGAAGGCAGTAATGTTTGCTACTGGGGGTTATGGCAGGGCTTTTAATACCACCTCCAACGATTATGCTTCCACCGGGGATGGGCTGGCCATGAGTGCGATCGCCGGGATTCCCTTAGAAGATATGGAATTTGTCCAATTTCATCCCACGGGTTTGTATCCCGTAGGAGTCTTAATTTCTGAGGCGGTGCGCGGGGAAGGAGCCTATCTAATTAATAGCAATGGGAAACGATTTATGGAGCATTATGCTCCTAGCCGGATGGAGTTAGCTCCTAGGGATATCACCTCTAGGGCGATCGCTAAGGAAGTTATGGCGGGACGGGGGATTAATGTAGATGGCACTGCCGGAGGGCCTTTTGTTTATCTAGATTTGCGCCACATGGGAAAGGAAAAAATCATGAGTCGGGTTCCTTTTTGTTGGGAAGAAGCCCATAGATTACTAGGCATTGATGCGGTGACTCAGCCCATGCCTGTTCGACCTACGGTGCATTACTCTATGGGAGGGATTCCTGTTACTATCGATGGTCAGGTACGCCGGGGATATGAAGGAGTAGTGGAGGGTTTCTTTGCGGCTGGGGAATGTGCCTGTGTTTCGGTACATGGAGCAAATCGTTTGGGCAGTAATTCTTTGTTGGAATGCGTGGTGTATGGCAGAAGAACTGGGAGAGCGATCGCCGAATTTGTCCAAAACCGGAAGTTGCCTGATATTAATGAGCAATATTACCAACAACAAGCTTATGTAGAAATTGAGGAACTAGTTAATCGATCGGGAACTATCAGAATTAATCATCTTCGCCAACAGTATCAAGATACCCTCACAGAATATTGTGGAGTATTTCGCACGGAGGAATTAATGCAAATAGGTTTAACAAAGCTACAAAATTTACAACAACAATACTCTCAAATTTATCTAGATGATAAGGGAAAAGATTGGAATACGGAATTAATTGAAGCATGGGAATTGAAGAGTTTAATGTTAGTAGGAGAAATGATTCTTACCTCTGCTATTCAGCGCCAAGAAAGCCGAGGAGCGCACTGTCGAGATGATTATCCCCAACGAGATGATGCTAAGTTTCTTCAACACACTCTTGCCTACTATTCGCCGACAGATATTGATATTAAATATATGCCGGTAGCCATCACTATGTTTACTCCCCAAGAGCGTAAATACTAAATAATGTCAGTTCGGGAATAGATACAGCACTTTTCTATTTTGTGGAAGAC
>JANMHD010000300.1:0-10435 GCA_031374985.1 Coleofasciculaceae cyanobacterium OTE_70_metabat_329
ATTATAGCTACCGCCCTAGAATATGGTGCAAAAATCGCTAGTGTCGATCGATTATTCTCTAGATATCCTGAACTAGAAAATTGTTTCTTGGAGTACTCTTAAAGATAATTTATGCAATTGATTTTAATAGTAAAACTTAACCCTCCCTAGCATCTTCTACCCAAGTCGAAGAATTATTTTCCTTTTCCTTCCACAAGGCTACTAAGAAAGAAATTACATACTTCACAAGGCTATCACCGATTAATAAACCGATGATTTCTGGTGTACTTAAATCGCCCCAAAAAGCAATCATAGTGAAAGTTAGAGTGTCGATCGGAATGCTCACGGCGTTGCTAGATAAAGCCCGGACAAACCACGATCGCCTATGCAATGCTGCAAAGATTTCCGTATCCACACTTTCAGCAATAATAATTGCCAAAAAACTAGCTGCAATAATTCTCGGTGGTACGTTCAAGATTAGGCACATTAATACATTTAATATTGCCGCCAAAAAGATCATTTGATAGACGTATTTTTTTCCCCATTTATGAACTCGATCGCGCTGGGTAAAAGTCACCCCAAAAAATAGAGTTCCCACCGCAAATTGCCCAATATAGGGAATCGGCACAAATAAACTAGCTGTGTAGTTAGCAATCAGAGTTGCCGCAATATAAATAAACGCAGAGTGGTGATATTTCATAATAAATCTTAAAACAAATTTCAAACAAATCCTAGGATACATCTTAGAAGGTATCTCAAAGTTGAACCTTAAAGCAAATACTAAAGATTGATGCTGATTTCATTGGCTAGGGGCTGACCAGTAGCAAAACTATTGATACTAGCGATCGTAGTTCTGGCAATATCCGCTAAGGCATCTGCCGTGAAAAATGCCTGATGCCCCGTCACCATCACATTAGGAAAAGTCAATAGCCGTTCAAATATATCATCTTGAATGATTGTGCTGGATAGATCCTCAAAAAATAGAGCTGCTTCCTGTTCATACACATCCAAACCTAAAGCCCCAATAATTTGCGACTTTAAGCCCATAATTACCGCCTGAGTATCAATCAATCCTCCCCGACTAGTATTTATCAAAATCACCCCCGGCTTCATTTGGTTAATAGCTGAAGTACTAATAAGATAACGATTTTCTGGGGTTAGGGGACAATGGAGGGAGATGACATGAGAGTTGGCAAATAGTTCTGGCAAGTCTACATAACGAGTATTGGGAATCTTTATAAAATCTGGGTTCGGGTATAGATCATAGCCCAAAATTTGACAGCCAAAGCCAGCCATGATCTGGGCAAAAATTAAGCCAATTTTCCCCGTGCCAATAACTCCGATCGTCTTCCCGTGCAGATCAAACCCCGCCAACCCCTCAAGGGCAAAATTTCCCTCTCGGATGCGGTTATAGGCTTTATGGAATTTGCGATTCAGAGTCAAAATCATCCCTACAGCAAATTCTGCCACCGAGTAAGGAGAATAGCCACTAACCCGGACTACTTTGATCCCCAAGTTAGTTGCTGTGGGCAAGTCCACATTATTAAACCCTGTACACCGCAGAGCTATTAGTTTAGTTCCTTGGTTAGCCAAAATTTTGAGAGTATCGGCACTAAAATTATCATTAACAAACCCACAAATTACTGGAAATCCTACTGCTAGGGGAGCAGTATTTTGGTCTAGTCGCACCTCAAAAAAAGATAGTTGGTGTTGCTGGGCTGGATCGGTAGAACTCTCAAGATTTGCCGCTTCCAAGAATTGGCGATCGTAAGACTTGGTACTAAAAATGGCTACTTTCATGGAGTTTAGGTATTAATTCTTATCCTTGAGGAGCCGGGGATTATTTGATTGTTGCTGGAGCCACAAAACTGCCCCTAAAACGATCGCCATCATGGGTAAACCCGCCCAGTTGACCGCTGCCCAGCCGAGGGTTTGGAATAATCCCCCAGAAAGCATAGTAGCGAAGGTGACAAAGCCCGCCATCATAAAATCATGGGCGGCTTGGGTTTTACCCTTTTCTGTTGGTTGATAGGCCTCCGTGAGCAGGGTGGTAGAGCCGATGTAGAGGAAGTTCCAGCCAATTCCTAAGAAAGTCAGGGCGATCGTATAACTCCACAAACCGGAAGTTAGGAGATTGATAATAATACACAGCAAAGATAACACGGCACCACTAGTAATAATCTTTAAAACTCCAAAACGAGCAATCAAAGTCCCGGTAAAAAACGAAGGGGCAAACATCCCCAAAACATGCCATTGCAGAACCGTAGCCGCCGCATGGAAGGGGTGAGCCGCCGCCACAATTTCTAGGGGTGTAGCAGTCATAATCAAAACCATCACTCCGTAACCCAACATACTGCCCACCACTGCCACCAAAAAAACTGGCTGCCTCATGATTACTCCCAAGGCTCTTCCTGCTTCCTGTTGCCCAGAGCTAACAACCTTCGGCATCTGAATCAGCCCCAGAACTCCTAGGGTGACTACCATTAGCACCGCCATAGTCACAAACGCCCCCCCAAACATCGCCCCCGGCAGTAATTCCTTTGACCAATTTGCCAACTGGGGGCCGGCAACTGCGGCCACGACTCCCCCAGAGATAACTAAGGATATAGCCTGCGATCGCCATGCTTCCGTAGCTGCTTCGGCAGCGGCAAATCTATAGTAGCCAGAAAAACCATTGCTCACTCCTAGAAGAGTGGTAGAGCCACAAAAAATTATAAAACTATGGGAAGCGATCGCCCCCACTCCTAAACCGGCGCCCCCAAGACCAATCAAGACCCCCACCATAAAACCCAATTTTCTACCCACTCTTTCCATCAGTAGAGAAGCAGGAATTGTTGCCAACATATTCGCTAATTGCAACAGGGCTAGGGGCAGGGTAGTCAGGGCTTTGTCTGGGGCTAAGGATTGCCCAATCAAGGCGGCTACAGTAAACAAAACTGTATTTCCAGTCATGAATAGAGCTTGACACAGTGCCAGTAAGGAGACATTTTTTCTAACTGGATCAATATACGCCATAGAATAAACTCCTCCCGATCGTAACTTTAGATTGCTGGATCACTATTAATACCTGCTGCTTGCATTTTCTGGAGAATTGCTGCTTCCATCTTGGCATCAAAATTAGAATTATATAGTTTTAATCAACTTTTGGGGGCGATCGCCGATTCTATCGATTCTATTTAGATAAGTATAAAGAGCCGTTTTATCCT
This sequence comes from Coleofasciculaceae cyanobacterium OTE_70_metabat_329, assembly GCA_031374985.1. Taxonomy (GTDB): domain Bacteria; phylum Cyanobacteriota; class Cyanobacteriia; order Cyanobacteriales; family JAAUUE01; genus JAAUUE01. The sequence goes on from JANMHD010000300.1 coordinate 3,186, forward strand.
CACGATGTCGCAAGAAGTCTAATTGATAACTTTCATACTCAGTACTATTGTTAGGAACGGGCCCAAGGAATCATATATTTTTCCAGAGCAGCAAAGAATCCATAAAGAACAATTCCCATAACTGCAAGACTAAGTAAGCCACCAAAAACTAAGGGAATATCAAAGTTAGAACTAGCACTAACAATTAAATAACCAATTCCTCCATTAGATGCCACAGTTTCTGAAATTACTGAGCCTACAAAGGCAAAGGAAACTGCAATTTTCAGAGAAGCAAAGAGGTAGGGTAGAGTATGGGGAAAACCAACTTTTTGAAATATTTCTACTTGAGTTGCTCCTAAAGAACGTAGCACATCTTTCATTTCTACTTCTACCGTTTCTAGACCAAGGGCGACATTGACTGCGATCGGGAAAAATGCCAACAAAAATGCTGTCAACACGGCGGGGATAGTCCCAATGCCAAACCATAGGGCAAACAAAGGTACTAAGGCTACCTTGGGGATAGTATTAAAACCCACCAAAATGGGATAGAGAATCACGTAGGCAGCACGGGAATAACCAATTAAAAAACCTAATAATACTCCAGTAACTACGGCAATAAAAAATCCTAGTAGGGTAGTAGTTAAAGTTCTGCCCGCATTAGCTAAAAGAATATCGGCTTTAACAATAGAAGAGGCTATCACTACAGAAGGTGCTGGAAGAGTAAAAGACTTAATTCCTAGAATATTTACCAATAGTTCCCAGACTATAAATAGTAAAATTGTAGCGATTAGAGGAAGGATAAAACTACCAAGCTTAGAGTTGAAAAATTTATTTAATTTAGGCATGAGTTAGATATGAGGATGATTTTTTAATTATGGCAATCTTAACTACGCTTGATATGTCTACGGACATCAGAAAAAAGATGATTAAATTCATCGCTTAAACACATTTCTAGAGTCCGGGGGCGGGGCAGGTTGACGGTTAATTCATAGATGATTGTACTAGGACGGGGACTCATGACATAGACACGATCGGACAAAAATACCGCTTCCCTAAGATCATGGGTAATTAAAATCCCCACACATTTCACTCGGAGCCACAATTCTTGCAGCATCGACCACATATCTTCTTTAGTAAAAGCATCCAAAGCTCCAAACGGTTCATCTAATAAAAGAATTTCTGGCTGATGAATTAATGCCCGACACAGAGATGCCCGCTGGCGCATTCCTCCTGATAGTTGCCAAGGCAGTTGTTTTTGGAAATCTTGAAGACCTACAGTAGTGATCAATTCTTGGGCAGCTTTGGTGTAACGGGGGAGATTTTCCTTAAAGTTACGTTTGTAGGGTTCCACTACTTCCAAAGGCAGAAGGACATTATCTAGGGTGTTGCGCCAAGGCAGGAGGACGGGATTTTGGAACGCAATACCTACATTTTTTAGAGGTTTAGTAATCTTTTCGCCTTGAAATTTGACTGCCCCGATCGGGGCGGGATTTAATCCTGATACCATTTTCAAGATCGAGGTTTTGCCACAGCCACTAGGGCCTACTATCGAAATAAATTCCCCAGCTTTTACGGAGAGAGATACCTCTTCAATAATGCGACGGGGTACACCATCTACTAGGTATTCTAATCCTACGTGATCAAATTCTAGAAAGGATTGGGAATTGGGGTAAACTTTATTACTAAATATAGCTTCTGGCTGTAACATGTCACCTCTATCTTGATAATAATTTAAGCCTCTATTAAATTTTAGTCCGTCCCATTGTTTTGTATTTCCTAATACTTTATTTGAGAATTTTGAGATAAATATTAAGGAACATTTATTTAGTAATTGGGTCTGTTGGCTAGTTAAAGATTGGTAATATATAACAACTAAAATACTAGGAAATTTGATCTATGAATAAGCAGTTATTTGGGACTAGGCAAAGATTATGGCGTAGGTTGGCCTATTTCCTGCTATCGATTTTAGTTACTGTAGCTATGGGCATAGGTATACAGCAAAAAACTCTTGCTCTTTCCATCTTTGATTTGCTATTTCAGGGGATTCAAATCCTTCAAATATCTAATATTTCTGATCAACAGGAGGTATCGATCGCTCAAGATATCAACCAAGAAATAGTCGGCAATCAGGTGGAGTTGCTTCGGAATGCGGCTATAAATAATTATGTCAATGAGATTGGGCAACGTTTAGCCGCTACGAGTACTCGGACTAATATTCCCTACACTTTTCAGGTGGTTGCCGATCGACAGATTAATGCCTTTGCCACTATGGGCGGTTTTGTTTATCTCAATGCTGGATTAATTGCGGCAGCGGATAATGAGGCCCAGCTTGCTGGGGTAATTGGTCATGAAATTGGGCATATTACCGCTCGTCATGTCATTGAACGGATGAAGCAAACGGCGATCGCCCGGGGCTTAGCCAGTGTAGCGGGGTTAGATCAAAGTACTTTGGTAGGTTTAGGAATTGAATTAGCTCTAAATTTACCCAACAGCCGAGAAGCAGAATTTCAGGCTGATCAGCTAGGTTTAGCAAATCTCCAGCAAGCGGGTTATGCTCCCTCTGCCATGCCAGACTTTATGACCAAACTCCTTTCTGCCAATTCTCCTCCCAGCATGTTTAGCTCTCATCCAGCTGTGCAAGACCGGATCCGAGCGTTGGAGAATGCGATCGATCCCCAAGAGGCCGATCTAGGAACTGGTCTAGATGCCAGAGAGTACCGTCGCCGTATTCGTTCTTTACTTTAGCAATCACCCTCTTAGTCAGGACATTCTATAGACTTGACAGGGGCTTAAGCCCCTTGCCTGTTTTAATATATTCTTAGTATTGGGTGTTGCATCCTGAGAATTCATGCTGTAAAATACACAAAATCGGTAGGCAAACTGGGGTTTACTTAGTAATTTGTGGAGAGGTTTAGATTGTGGCAATTATTGTAGAAAATGTCTCAAAGCGATTTGGTAGTTTCCAAGCATTAGAAGATATCAATCTAGAGATCAAAACTGGTTCTCTGGTAGCACTACTAGGGCCTTCTGGGTCAGGAAAATCTACTCTACTCCGCCTAATTGCTGGGCTAGAAGCTCCCGGTACAGGAAAAGTTTGGTTGGTAGGAGAAGATGCCACCCATAAGAGTATCCAAGATCGAAATATTGGCTTTGTATTTCAACACTATGCCCTGTTTAAGCACCTGACTGTCCGTAAAAATATTGCCTTTGGTTTGGAGATCCGCTCTGTTTCTAAAGTGAAAACTAATGAGCGGGTGGAGGAATTGTTGGATTTAGTTCAGTTGACGGGGTTAGGCGATCGCTATCCTTCCCAACTTTCTGGTGGTCAACGGCAACGGGTAGCCCTGGCCAGAGCTTTAGCTGTAGAACCCAAGGTATTACTATTAGATGAACCCTTCGGCGCTTTGGATGCCAAGGTGCGGAAAGACCTCCGGGCATGGCTGCGTCGTCTCCATGATGAAGTCCACGTCACCACGGTTTTTGTGACCCATGACCAAGAAGAAGCGATGGAAGTTGCCGATGAAATTGTGATTATGAACAAGGGCAAGATCGAACAGGTAGGAACCGCAGCCCAGATCTATGACAATCCAGCGACCCCCTTTGTGATGAGTTTTATTGGCCCTGTAAATGTCCTGCCTAGCAGTTCAGGTATTTTCCAAGGTGGTGGTTTTGATTCCGCCCAGTCTGAAATTTTTCTACGTCCCCATGATGTCATTATTCAAACTAATCCTAATGGTTCTAGTGTGCCAGCAAGGGTAAACCGGCTAATCCATCTGGGTTGGGAAATTCAAGCAGAACTAATTTTTGATGATGGTCAGGTAGTAATAGCCCATTTAGCTAGGGAGAGATTTGATGAATTGAATCTAGCTCCTCAACAACGGGTCTACGTCAAACCAAAGGATGCTAAGGCTTTTCCCGTTCATTATTCCATTTAGCTCTATTCTGTAGCGGTTTGGGCGATCGTCCTTTTTACTCTTAGGATTGCTGCTTGGCGACAGCTATAACTAACGACACGGGCTAGGCTTGTCTAATTATTCAGACCTCAATGATAGAATCAAAAGGCTTTGATATTTAATCTAAGGCTTATTCAAGTGCTGATATGACTACAGTATCTTTGAGGATATTTAGTACTTTTTTCGGTATAAGGATAGGGTAATCACTTCTATAATTTAATATTTTATAATTTACAAAAAGTAATGACAAAAACTGCATGGGTGTTTCCCGGTCAAGGCTCTCAGGCTTTGGGAATGGGTATAGATTTAATTAGTTTGGCAATGGCGCGAGAAAAATTTCAGCAGGCAGAAGATATTCTCGGCTGGTCGGTGATTGCCACCTGCCAGAGTGAAGCAGAGAAAATTAATCAAACTCTATATACTCAGCCCTGTTTGTATGTAGTAGAAGCTATTTTGGTAGATATTCTTAAAGATAAGGGGCAGCAGCCTGAGGTGGTGGCGGGGCATAGCTTAGGGGAATACGTAGCTCTGTATGCCGCCGGAGTATTTGATTTTGCTACAGGGTTAAGTTTGGTGAAACTACGATCGCAACTTATGGAGCAAGCCCAGGGGGGAAAAATGGTGGCACTGCTGGGGGGCAATCGGGTAGAAATCGAAGCGGCGATCGCTGAAGAATCCGATGTAGTCCTCGCCAATGACAACTGTCCCGGTCAATTGGTAATTTCTGGAACACCAGCCGGAGTGGATGCGGTAGTTAGTAAAATCAAAGTCAAAAAAGCGATGCCTCTCAAAGTTTCTGGGGCTTTTCATTCTCCCCTGATGCAAACTGCTGCCACAGAGTTTGCCCAAGCTCTGCAAGCCGTCCCCTTCACCGATGCTCAAGTTCCTCTCCTATCTAATGTAGACCCGACCCCCGCCCAAGCCGCCGAAGTTCTCAAAGAAAGAATTACTCAACAGATGACTGGTTCCGTCCGTTGGTTAGAAATATCCCAACAGTTTCCCCAGCTTGAGGTGAGTCGAGTGGTGGAAGTCGGTCCCGGCAAGGTACTAACGGGTTTAATTAAGCGTAGCTGTGATGGCTTAACCCTAGAGAATGTGAGTAGCCTCGCAGATATCTAAGAATATTTACTATCAGTATTTTTAGGGAGAAAACGTGTTTTTCATGATTTTGTAAAGTATTATTAAAATAATATAAAGTTATTAAATACTTACTCAAGGAATCTTTATGGATACCTGCTTTTTTACTGCTCTTGATGTAGATTTTCCTGTAGTTGAGCGATCGATCCCCATTCAACACTATTTAAGACAACCCCAGCGCCTAGTCAAAGCGATCGGCCATACCAGTCAGATAGATATATTGGGAAGCGATCGCTATCGTTTGAAAATGCGCCCCCTAAATTTTCTTTCCCTAACTCTCCAACCTGTGGTAGAAATGCGGGTTTGGTTAGATAAAGCTGGACATCTTCTGCTCCGCTCTACAGATTGCCAAATTTATGGGGTTGACTATATAAACCAACGGTTTCACTTGAAGTTGTTAGGAGAACTTCACACTCAACAAGTGCAGGGAGTCACTCATCTCCAAGGTCGTGCTGAGCTAGAGGTCGGGGTAGAAATTCCTTTTCCCCTTTCTTTAACACCCCAGCCTTTAATAGAAGTTGCTGGCCAAGGTTTATTAAAAAGTGTTTTGTCTACCATGAAACAAAGATTATCCCATCACCTCTTGGCAGACTATGAATTGTGGGCAAAGGATGACACCAGCAATCAAGTCTCAGAGCAGTTTTGCCTTCAAGACTTTACCTAGTCTAGGTATTCCCATAACCGAGGATCCTGTTCTATTGAACTTTCAGATAACTGTACCTTATCTAACTCGCTTCAAGTACCTATAGTTTGGGAATTAAGCATTAACTTCCCCTAATCTATGAAATCCTCTCCCACAGAAGCGATCGGTCTGGCCTATGGCTCCTTGGGGGTTTTGGGGTTTAGCCTGAGTTTGCCAGCGGCCCGCATAGCAGTAGCAGACCTTGATCCAACTATTGTTGGTTTAGGACGATCAGTCGTAGCCGCCTTTTTAGCTCTGATAGTATTAACTATAACTAGACAACCTATTCCTCCCAAAAAGTACTGGCGGGGTTTAGCGATCGCCGCTATGGGCGTGGTGTTAGGATTTCCTCTACTGACAGCTTGGGCAATGCAGAGTTTACCTGCTGCCTACGGCGGAGTAGTAGCAGGATTAATTCCTCTAGCAACCACGATCGTGGCAACAATTCGGGTCCGGGAGCGTCCTTCCCGGAAATTTTGGCTGGCTAGTCTTACGGGAACTTTTACTATCTTGCTCTTCATGGGGTTTTCTGGTTCTGGTACTTTACAAATTGCAGATTTAGCTTTGATCGGGGCGGTAATCTCGGCAGCGATCGGTTATGTAGAAGGGGCAAAACTAGCAAAATATTTGGGCAGTTGGCAGGTAATCTGCTGGGCTTTACTAATTGTCGCTCCAGTCTCCATGATTCCTGTAGGCTTATCTATTGCCCAACATGGACTACAGGCTTCCCCAATTAGCTGGGGAGCTTTTGCCTACGGGAGCTTATTTCCCCAATTCCTTTGTTTTTTTGCGTGGTATCACGGGATGCACTTAGGGGGAATTGCCAAGGTAGGACAACTGCAATTAATTCAACCCTTTTTAACCCTCTTCTTTTCGGGGTTATTTCTTCAGGAGACTATTACACCTCTAATGTTGGTGTGTGCAGCAATTGTCATTACCTGTGTAGCCGTAGGCAGAAAATCCGTAGTTTCTAGATCAGGCGGAGGATAACTTTATTTTCCTGAAACAAAGGTATTACCTTAGTCACTAGTTGTGTTTGTTATTCTAGGTCGCCATTGCCTAATTCTGGTAATATCTCCTAACTTTGGCTCTTTTTTGCCAAATTAAGCAAACCATTAAAATATTATGTTGACTCCACTGCAATAAATTGGTCACTAAGTGGTAGTTAGAACAACTTAGCTGTGTTTGGAGGTGTTTTTGGTAAAGTGTATGCGCATTATTTAGGTAGGTCAAGTTTCTATAGCTAGACCTATTTTTTTATCTAATTTATTCCTTATACTCGCCTTATAGCAATACTTTCACCCTCTTTGTCACCCCTTCAGATTATTCCTAGAGTTTATAGAAAAATTGTCATATCTAAAAATTACTAGAAATTTAGGCTTGTGAAGATGGTACATATTTGTTATATTAATTAAGCCCAACTTTAGCCGGGATAGCTCAGTTGGTAGAGCAGAGGACTGAAAATCCTCGTGTCACCAGTTCAAGTCTGGTTCCTGGCA
>JANMHD010000185.1:0-13859 GCA_031374985.1 Coleofasciculaceae cyanobacterium OTE_70_metabat_329
AATTCGCCCGGAATTTATGGGGCGCAACTTCTTTGGCAGCGGGGGATTAAGGAATTAGAACAATTACGGGCATTTATGCAGCCAGAGTTTTATCAACCGGCTAGTCCTTGGGAATTTGGGGTAGAGCTAAATTTTGCCCTAGAAAGAATTAAACAAGCAATTGCAAATTCAGAAAAAATAACTATCTGGGGAGATTTTGATGCGGATGGCATTACCTCCACGACAGTCCTCTGGTCTGGGCTACAGGAGTTTCTGGCGGACGATTGTGGTGACCACAGCGCAAGCGATTGTGGCGACCACAGCGCAAGCGATCGCAAAAGTACCTTAAATTATTACATTCCTAATCGCTTTACAGAATCGCATGGTTTGAACTGCCCGGGTATTGCCAAACTTGCCAAGGCTGGCACTAAGCTGATTATTACTTGTGATACAGGCAGTACCAATATTACAGAAATTGCCTATGCTCAAGAGCTGGGGATAGATGTAATTATTACTGATCACCATACTCTGCCTCCAGAACGCCCTCCGGTAATTGCTATTCTCAATCCCCGCTATTTTCCAGCAGATCATCAATTAGCAAATTTATCTGGGGTAGCAGTAGCTTATAAATTAATTGAAGCACTCTACGAATTTCTGCCAGATTTACCCCAGCAACCCCTAACTGATTTGCTAGATTTGGTAGCGATCGGTTTAGTTGCCGATCTAGTCCAGCTAACGGGAGATTGCCGCTATTTGGCCCAGCTAGGTATTAAGCAATTACCCCAAACCAAGAGATTAGGGCTGAAAAAATTGCTTAATTATTGTAAGAAAAGTGGCGATCGACCTACGGATATTTCTTTTGGTATTGCCCCCCGCCTGAATGCCATCAGCCGGATTCATGAGGATACGGGAGTTTTGGTAGAATTTTTGACTAGTACTGACCAAAAGCGGGTTGATCAGTTGGGTGAACAGGTGGAACTGGCTAATACTCGGCGTAAGGCTCTAGAAAAAGATACGATCGCCCAAGTAAAAAAGCAAGTTGCCCTCTTAGATCTATCTACTACCCAAGTAATTGTACTGGCAGACTCCCAATGGCAGGTGGGAATTTTGGGTTTAGTTGCGGGCAGAATTGCTCAAGAATACGGTAAACCAACAATTCTTTTACATACGGAGGAGTTACCTATAGCTCCTCTTTTTGAAGTTCCAATTTTTGAAGTTCCAACTCCTGATTCTGAGAAAATCAATCCTATTGATAACAATTTCACGGCTTTAGCTAGGGGTTCGGCTCGTTCTTTTGGGGGTGTTGATCTCTATGAACTAGTGGCATCCCAAGCCCATTTATTACACAATTTTGGCGGCCATCCTTTTGCTGCCGGATTAAGTTTGCCAGTAGGGAATATTCCTATATTTACTGCCGGTATTAATCAGCAGCTACGTCAAAAAATCGGTCTGAGCGGTAATTTTAATTTAATAAATGATTACAGAAATCAACCTGATTTAGTTGTGACTGTGGCAGAATTAGGTTTAGAACTATATCAAGAATTAAAACTTTTAGAACCCTGTGGTATGGGTAATCCTGCCCCTAAACTATTAATCAAAAATTGTCGATTTAATTCTATTCGGAATGCAAATATTTCTGATATAAAATCTAAGAAAGTTGCTTACTTAAAAACTGAATTTAATCTCTCAGATGATAGTGATAAAATAGGCTTTCCGGGAGTATGGTGGGGGCATGGAAGAGATGAATTACCCCAAGAAATAGATGAGGAAGATACTTTATTACAATCTAATATTCATGCGATCGTCAAACTAGATTACAACAATTATCGAGAATGTACTCAAGTAGAAATAATCACGATTTTCAATTCTACAGAAATTAATGTTGAGGTTTCTCATAACTCTTATTTAAGCCCTCAAACCAACTCAGCCCAGATTCTAGATTATCGATCGCTAAACTCTCCTTTACCTTCTCTAACTCCCCATACCTCCCCATACCTCCCTCTACCTTCTTCCCCCCTAAAAATCACCCATATTCCCCTAAGTTGGGATGAACTCCAAAAATGGTTTTATCAAGCCCAACAAGAGCAAAGACCCCTAGCGATCGCTTATCCTCCTTTTTCTAATTTATCCCCCCTAGAAATCTGGGAACAATTACTAGGAATAAGTAAATATCTGAGTCGTACCGGAGAAAGTGTCACTCCAGATAAAATTAAACAGAAATTAGGATTGAGCAACCAGAGTTTAGCCTTAGGATTAAGGGCGATCGCCGTCTGGGGATTTATAGTAAATTATTTACAAGAACTATCTGAACCGCTTCTTCTAGAGGATGCCGATAAATATCTGGAGATTGAGGGACAGGAAGAAATTAAAATTAGCTGGGAACCAAACATTTCTCCATTTTCAGATTCTAATACTCAAAATTCCTCTAATATTAACCAATTTCTTAACGCTGTGGCTGAAGAACAATTTCGCCGTCAATATTTTTATCAAGTTTCTTTGAAAACTATGGAGGCAATATTACAAATCTAGGGGAATCTGAACATAAATTGCTGCAAAAATTAAGGCAAGAAGGGGCGCAACAGCCGACGGACTCGCAACAGTAGTACTAAATCTCGAAATCTTTGGGGAGCATCTGGAGGGTAAGGAGCAGTTCTTAGGGAGACTTGCTGCTCGGCATACTCCACCGCAGTAATTAGACTGCCATCAAAGGACGATCGAGCCTCGGTAATAATCTCTGTCCGGGCAATTTCTTCGGGTACATCTTCCGGGGGTGGCAAAGCACTAGGACTACTCAAATCTGAGGCGATCGCTTTTAATGGCAAGAGGTTTTGGGTGATTACCATAATTATCAACAAGCCAAGACTAAGGGAAATTCTCACCATAATTTATTCTGAAATATAACAACTATTACAAGTGAGCGTGAGTTTTTAACTCCTCTAGGGTGACATAATCAAAAGCTTTAGTATGGGTTGCAGCCAGTACAACAGGGGGAGCCACACCAGCCTCTAGTGCCTCTTTCCAGCGCTCAGCACACAAACACCAGCGATCGCCCGGTTGCAGACCCGGAAACCCAAAATCAGGTATGGGGGTACTCAGATCATTGCCTTGAGCTTGGGTAAATGCCAAAAACTCTGCTGTCACTTCGGCACACACCACATGAACTCCTCGATCGTCTGCCCCTGTGCGACATTTACCATCCCGATAAAAACCCGTCATGGGCGCACCACAACAAACTTCCAACTCTCCACCCAAAACATTTTTTGCTTCTTGCATAGATAATTACTTGGAAAATTCTTAGGTTATTTTTTAAGACTATTACTGTATTTATCATAAGTTTATCTAAATAATTTTAACAGGGAGGGTCAGGATAATCTCTGTACCACCAATATCCCTAGGATTAGCCTCGATCGTACCCCCATGCTTCTCCACAATAATTTGGTAACAACTAGTCAGCCCCAAGCCGGTTCCTTTGCCCACAGGCTTAGTTGTAAAAAAGGGATCAAAAATATTCTCTCGAATTTCTGCGGCGATACCAATCCCATTATCAGCAATGCGAATTTCCGCCCCTTGACCTGCTGCGTTTTCTATCGATCGAGTACTGACTAATATCTCTGGAGTTAATTGAAGATTAGACCCAAGGGCATAACGCTCATTAATAGCATCCACCGCATTATTAAAAATATTTAAAAATACTTGATTCAATTGCCCCGGATCGCACTCCACTAGGGGTAGTAAGCCATAATTCAGCACTACAGAAATTGCTGGATGGTTAGTAGTAGCTTGGAGGCGGTTGCTAAGAATTAATAAGGTGCTATCAATTCCACTATGTAGATCCACAAATTTTTTGCCCTCTTCATCAAGACGAGAAAAGTTTCTCAGAGATAGCACAATTTGCTTAATTCTATCAGTGCCATTACGCATAGAATCTAAGGTTTTAGGCAAGTCTTCAGTAATAAACTCTAGGTCAATTTCCTCCGTTAATTCTGTAATATCTAGACTGGGTTGAGGATAATTTTTTTGATAGAGCCGGATAAGTTCCAAAAGATTATCTATATACTCCTTGGAATGGGTAATATTGCCGTGAATAAAACTTACAGGATTATTAATTTCATGGGCTACCCCCGCTACCATCTGCCCTAGGCTAGACATTTTTTCGGCTTGTAGGATCATAGATTGAGTGTGCTTGAGTTCTTGGAGAGTTTCCTCTAATTGATTACTCCGTTCCCGTTCCCGTGCTTCGCTGGTATGAAGTTCGATCGTCCTTTCTGACACCTTTGTCTCTAGATTAGTAAATAGCTCCTGCAATTCCAAAGACATAGTATTAAAGGCCTTAGCCAAAACTCCAATCTCATCACTACGGTGGTCTAAATATACTTGGGCAGTAAAATCTCCTTCGGCGATCGCCATCACCGAATCTTTTAGGTCTTCGATGGGTTTTACAATCCTTTTTGTTGTCATAAAACCTACCCAAGTGGCTACCAGAAGCGTTCCTAGGCAGAGTAGAAGAGTTGTTTGAGTATTTGCCTGAATCTGTCCCATAAAATCTGACTCTGGCAAAACTACCACTGTCAGCCAGTCTAAGCCTTTATCATTTCCTATGGGATTAATTTGTAGAAAGTAGTTTTCATTATTAGCTCGGAATTTAAGGGATGTAGGTTGATTAATCTGGCGAAAATCTGGGAATTGTTGACTTAGATATTTAGCTGTTAATTGGAATACAGGATCATTAATATCACTAATACCTAACCTTTTTAGCTGTCCCTGCTCTTTTTGAAAAGTTTTCTGCTTTGTGGAGGTGGCAACTAATTTTTGATCTCGTTCAATAATAAATACCTTGCCATTCTTACCCACATTTAAGGTACTCAAAAAATCATCAATCCTTTCCATACTCAAGGTGACACCAGTTACCCCCAAAAGCTGCTGATTAGCATCATAAATAGGCAGAGAAGTACTAAGTTGAGGAGCATTAGTGACAATATTAGGAGAGATTTCACTCCACACAGGTCTGCCGGCTGCTACTGCATCCCGATAAAAAGGGCGAGTTCTGGGGTCATAATTTTTAATAATGCTGGGTTCTCCTATATATTTTCCTTGAGGATCTGTGTCATAAACGTAAAGGTTAAACCCTGTAGAGGCATCAGAACCACCCAAATTAACCCCGCCATCTTCTCGATACCTAGCATTGACTTGATCCTTTTTGGTATTAGCAGTGATAATTACGCTCACTGAAGGATACAGTTTTACTTGTCGCCATAGAACTTCACGCCAGGGTTGGAGGTCTTCCATACTCAAAACCCCAGAACTCACCAAGTCCCCATTAGTTTGATTAATTTGTTGAGGAATTGCTAAGTAATTTTCTAAGTTACTATCAACTTCTCTGATAATTGCCTGTTGTAGTTGAGTAACAATTTCTGTAACTGCGTTTTGTCCGTTGCGAAAAGATAGAAACCCGACTATCCCCACTGCCCCCGTAATCTGAATCACAAAAGGTACAACTATCATCAATCGTAGGGGGATTCTACCGGAAGTGTAACTTACAAGATATTTGGCTTTATTACTAATAGTTTTCTTTGCTTGAGAGAAGGGCTGGAAAAACATAAATTTAGGTTTTAAGTGCACGCAGTCCGTAGATTAACACAACCTTCTGTAGGCTAACACAACCTTAGAGAAGATGTAAGTCAGTAATCATACAATCTAAACAGAAAAAATTAAGTCGAGTAAACTAGAATAGACCAGAATTTGTGAGCATTTCTATTGCTTGGCTTTCGAGTAGGATATTACTAGAAGATTAATTCAAGAATTTATCAATAATTTACGTATTTTAACTGAGTTATTGATTTGCCATCTATGATATGTCTATGGCGGGTTAAGTATGAGAATTTTATTAGTAGAAGATGATGAAACCATTGCAGCAATTGTTAGTAAGTTTCTGCAAAAACAACATTATGTATTAGATATAGCGATCGATGGGGAACTGGGTTGGGATTTTGTTGAGGCCTACACCTACGACTTAATTCTCCTTGATGTGATGCTGCCTAAATTAGACGGCATGAGTCTATGTCGCAAAATTCGTAATGCTGGCTTACAAATGCCCATTCTTTTACTCACAGCTAAGCAAACTAGTGATGATAAGGTGATGGGTTTAGATGTAGGGGCTGATGATTACCTAGTTAAACCTTTTGATCTCAAAGAACTAGCTGCCCGGATTCGGGCTTTGCTCCGGCGGGGAGGGTCTATCTTAGCTCCTTTATTAGAGTGGGGAGACTTATATCTTGATCCTAGTAGTTGTCTTACCACTTATAGAGGAAGGGCTATTAATCTTAGCAATAAAGAATATTCACTATTAGAGCTATTTTTACGTAACTCTCGCCGCATCCTCAACCGGAATATGATTCTAGACCATCTATGGGCTGGGGAAGATGTGCCGACGGAAGATACGGTCAAGGCTCATATCAAGGGCTTGCGACGGAAATTTCGGGCGATCGGAGCACCGGAGGACTTAATTGAAAATATTTATGGGATTGGCTATCGGCTTAAGGCTTTAAATTCTAGTGTCGATCGCATTACTCCCCAGATAATTTTGGCGGGGCTAACCAACGATCTAGAGCATTATTTAGAAAACCGTCTTGCCTCTTGTCTCCTAACTTTTTCTAATACTAGTAGTACGACTCTAGCATCCCTAGAAGAAGGAAATTGGCAATTATTAGTATTAGATCAAATGCTCCTCACTCCCCAGATCGTGAAAGTGCTAAATGATGCCTACTCTCGTTTGAAACAAAGTAATCAGTTAATTATCTACTGTCTAGAAAGTGATGGGGTGAAATATTTACCCCAAAAAATCTTGGGACAATTACTTTTTTATCCCTTTGAAGCCCAAGAGTTAGTGCATATTATCGCAGAAAATCTCAGTCTTAGCTTACCTCCAGAAACCTTAGAAGAGACTCCCAAACAAAATTTAGCCCAAAATCTAACCCAGCTAACCAGCATTTCTTTGCCCGAACCATCTCCCCTCCTCGATATTGCTACGCAACGCTTACACGATCGGCCACCCACCCCAGAATTGGAGAGTAATATTGCTGCTCTTTGGGACAAATTTAAAGATAAAATTCACCAACGGCTGGTAGTCCTAGAAACAGCTAAAACTGCTTATCTAGAAGGAGAAATTACCCCAGAATTACAAGAGCAGGTAATCTCAGAGTCCCACAAATTAGCCGGTTCTCTGGGTACTTTTGGATTTCCCTTAGGGACTCAACTAGCTAGAAAAATTGAAGACCTCTTTTTAGAAAATCCTAACCTTTCTGCCCTCCAGCAGCAGAAATTTATAAAATTATTAGCTCATCTTCAAGAGGTAGTCCAATCACCCCCAATATCGGCTGCTTCAAAAATTCAAGATGCCAAAACACCTAAAATTGCCTTAAATAATTTTTCTTTCTATGGTAGCAATCCCCATTTGTTAATTGTGGAGGATGATCAGGAACTGGCTCAAGGTTTGGCGCTGGAAGCTAGTTCTTGGGGGATGCAAGTGGAAGTTATTCATAGTATTTCTCAAGCTAGACTGGCGATCGCTGCCCATCCTCCAAACTTAGTTTTGCTAGACCTAGTATTTCCTGAAGCAGAAGAAACGGGGCTACAGCTATTGCAAGAACTATCTAGTGCTATCCTCCCTATTCCAGCGATCGTCCTGACTTTACGAGATAGCTTCCCTAGTCGCCTAGAGGTAGCACGGCTAGGGGGGTGTGGGTTTCTGGCCAAGCCTATTACTCCACCTCAGGTCATGCAATCGGTAGTTCAAGTACTACAACAAAATTATCTAGGGCATTTCAAAGTAATGGTGGTGGATGATGATCCGACGATTTTTGAAACCTTAGTTATGTATCTCAAGGCTTCGGAATTACAGTTAGTTAATCTAGAAGACCCCCGAAATTTTTGGGAAACCTTAGAGAGTTCTGCCCCAGATTTATTAATCTTGGATATCAATATGCCCTACATTAATGGCATCGAACTCTGTCGAGTAATTCGTAACGATCCCTACTGGAGTAGTTTGCCAGTATTGTTTATTTCCAGTCAAGATGACAAATCTACCGTCCAACAGGTTTTTGGGGTGGGGGCAGATGATTTTATCAGTAAACCTCTTTCTGAAAATGCTGTAGTGACGCGGGTGCTAAATCGGTTGCAACGCTTGAATGTGATGCGGAGTTTGTCGGAGGTGGATCTGCTCACGGGGATGGCAAATCGCCGGAAATTTACGGTTGACTGGGAACGATCGCTCCGCTTGGCTATACGTAATGCTGAATCTTTATGTTTGGCAATTCTTGATCTGGATAATTTCAAGGTAGTTAACGATCGCTATGGCCATGAAATGGGCGATCGAGTCCTCCAAGAAGTAGGCAGGCTTTTATTACGTAGTTTTCGCCAAGAGGATTTAGTTGCTCGTTGGGGTGGGGAAGAATTTATTGTGAGTTGGTATGGAATTACCAAAGAGGTAGCTAGTCAACGTCTAGAAAAAGTTTTGACTGATATCCGGGCTTTAGAATTTACAGCAAAAAATGGCCAGACTTTTGGAATAACTTTCAGTGCGGGGATTGTACAATACCCAGAAGATGGGGATAAATTTCCTCTCCTCTACCACCGAGCAGATCATCTTTTATATCAGGCCAAGCAAATGGGGCGCGATCGAATTCTCTATGCTTGAATTTAACTAGTAAACTGAGTTCTGATGGTTTCAATGCGATCGCGATTTACTCCTAGATCGGATTGTCCTAATCTGGACGCCGATCGCATATGGATTATCTTATTCGCATCATCCACATAAAATTCCACATCATCTACAAATTTCATTAAGGCTGTTGTAAATTCAGCATAAATATAATCTTCAGTTTCTGTAATTATCTTAGTCCTTGGTAAATCTGTAATAACTGCCTTCAGCTTAGAAATCGCTTCCGGTTTCGAGACAGCATAAGTCAAAGGGGCAATTTTATGCAGCTCATCTTGATTTTGGCTGCACACACAGTTAGGAGAATCTGGACAAGGGGTTAATTTTCCAGAATTTACACCCAAATTAGTTGGTCTTTTACCTGCAAACATAGTTTCTCCAGAGATGATTATGGATCCTTCTAATAGAACGATCGCTGTTAACAATAAAGCAATAAATACCAAAAGTAATTTTCCATACCCATTAGTAGGTTTAGGAATTGATTGATCTTCCATACTAGTCGTATTATTATTCATGATTTTAATTAAAGCATTATTCAACGTGAGTTCGGTTTAAGCAAAAACTCTGGCCCTAAGCCTAGAGACTTTCCCTGAGCGGAGTCGAAGGGAACATTTCAGCTACAAATCTTCGATCGCTTATCTTCATTTGTAGTGGGGTTTTGGCTTCGACTTCGCTCAGCCAGCAATAATGGTTAGGGTTTTCGTAAAATGGTATCAGGGAGATATCTTATCCCGAACTCACGTTATTCACATACCCTGATGCGTTACGATTAGCGCCTAACATATCCTACGAGAACAACTAAAGAAATTTTATTAAGCATATTTATAAAGCTCCCGCAGCAGTTTGATCAAAAATACTTCCCGATAAATGACTGGTAATATTTATAGATTGCAGGACACAAATTCCCTCAGTACCACGGGGATAATCAATAATACTCACTGCTCCATTGCCCTGCTTAATTTTCCAAAAATCTGCGGGACTCAAACCCATCAGATGGCAAAGAATAACTTTATTCACTGCATCATGAGCCACTATCAACCCTGTAGTTAAGCGATTGTCCCTCATTTCTACCTGAGCCACAATCTTCTGCCACACAGCGATCGCCCTGTCCCACACTTCTTGGAGATTTTCTCCCTCCGGCATTTGCACCAACTCTGGATGCGATCGCCAAGCTTCTAGTTCTGTAGCATAATCCTCGGCAATTTCCACTTCCAATTTCCCTTCCCATAAGCCATGATTAATTTCTTTTAGTTGTGGCTCCAGTTGTAGTTTAACTTGGGAATGCTTATGGAGAATAATTTCCGCAGTTTCCTTGGGGCGGAGCATAGGGCTAGTAATGGCAAAATCTATTTGCACATTTTCTAAGAGGTTTGCTGCCCGTTGAGATTGTTGCCGGCCATTATCATTCAACGGCACATCGATTTGTCCTTGAAATCTAGTTTCCCGGTTCCAATCAGTTTCCCCATGACGGACTAGGAGCAATCTCAAGCCCCGCTGTCCTTCCCTTGGAGCCGGAGCCACCTCACCCAAATGGGCAGTTTGATTCAAAGATTCTAGTTGTACTGCCCCGCCCCAGCTATCGGTGAAATTCAGGACATTAACAGCACAATTAGATTGCTGAATATGTTGATAATGAGCCGGATTCATCCCCAAGGCAGTGGTTAATAAAGCTCGATTAATCCCATTATGAGCCACCACCAAAATAGTTTCTCCCTGATGCTTTGCCAGCACTTCTTGCCAAAACTTAGTTGCTTGCTCCCCCAGAGCTATCACTGGAAAATATTCCACGGATTTTTCATCTTTGGTCAGAGTCATGGAAAATTGATCGGGATGATCCTTCCATTTTTGATATTCTTGGGGATATTTTTGTTTTACTTCAGATTTTTGTAGCCCTTCCCAGAGGGGAAGATCAATTTCTGTCAACAGATCTGACGTTTGTAGGATTAAGGGCTTAACCAATTTTGCTTGGATAATCTCCGCCGTCTGTTTTGCCCGTTGTAGGGGACTAGAATAGAGGGCAGCAAAGTTGGCATTACTCATAGTCTGTCCCAAGATGGTTGCTTGGTTGATCCCGGTATCCGTCAAAATAGATTCATCGCAGCGTCCTTGGATGCGCTGTTGGCTATTGTAGCTGCTCAAACCATGCCGGACAATCACAACACGGGTACTTAATTTTTTAGTCATTATTAACTATTAGTTTATATAGCTGGTGTGGGCGATCGAGCAACTGCATCTCCTAAAAACCAAGCATCTACCATGATTTCTTTCAAAACTGCCACTTTTCTTAGGCCACCCAAGCCCTGAAGTAACAAATCAGTTGCCATCAGGATAAATAATACCAGCAAATCTCCTGATTCCGAATAATTCTACCAAACTTTTGTTTCTCTCTTAGTTCAAAATCTAGGAAGATAAATGTTGACTCAAAACATGCCAAATAGAACAATCCCAATAATCTATATGGGAGCTAATTAAGCCTTGAGAATTAATTTCTAATTCACTCCATCCGGGAATAACTATCTTTGGTTGCCAAGGCAGAGGACTATTCCAACTGAGAGTCCAGCGGGTCATAATTTTGCCCTGAGCATTACTCAAAGAACTAGAATCAAAATTAGATTCTAATTGCTTAATTTCATGGAGTTCTAGGTGAGGATTCCGAAACCAATTACGAATAAATCCAATCATTTTTTGATATCTTTTTATTCCTCTAAAACTATTCATCGGGTCTTGGAAATAAACATCCTTAGCATAAATAGTATAGGTCTGATCTAAAGGGAATTTTTGATAGTCGGCTTGAAGAATCTCAATTAATTTCATAGATTACACTTGATCTTCTGAGCCAAGTAATTCTTCTAGATGAGCAACTCTTTGTTCCATTTTACCTAGGGAGGGAAACTGACTGAGGGAGTTTTGCAGCGCAAGTATTACTGTGGCGAGGTTTTCGATTTCACTTAATTCTGGACGATCGTGAAAGTCGGTAATTAACTTGTATAGTTGGTTTTGCATGGGAGCGATCGCTTGAGCCATAGTTTGCTGCCCATCTTGGAGCGTTCTAATACTAACTAACAAAGCATTGATTTGATCGGGAGATAGAGTGCTAGAGGCAGATTGGAGTTGGGCGATCGACTGAGAAAAACTATTAATTGCCACCTTTAATTCATCCATCTGTCCTATGCGAGTCCGGTTAGTCCGCCGGATTAGTTGCTCCAGTCGGCGACGGTTTAAGAGATTTATTAACAACAAAATTGCCACTAGGAGTAGTCCATAAATTAGTTGTTTAGAAACTACGGCAACAATTAAACTAATCACAGTTAATACTACAACTACTAGTTCAGTAATTTCTAACCAGTGGGCATTCTTAAACATTTGTCTAGTTACTCCTAAGTTGAGGGCTACTAACTACATCTGGCAAAGTTCGTTGCAACTTGTAGAGCCAAACTAAACCCAAAGTTCCCAGACCAATCAAGATTAAACTCACAATTTGGGCTGTTCTCAATTGTCCTGCCATCAGACTATCAGTCCGTAATCCTTCCACAAAAAATCTGCCGATACTGTAGGTAATTAAATAAAATAAAGTGAGGGTTCCAATTTTAATGGGGGAGTTCGATTTGAGGCTGCGGAAGAAAATAAATAGGAGGAGACTAAATACCAACAAATTCCAAAGAGATTCGTAGAGAAAAGTAGGATGAAAATATTCAAAATTGGCGTAATCTATAGGACGACTTGCTAGGGGAATATATAGCTTCCAAGGTAAATCTGTGGGTCTGCCAAAGGCCTCAGAATTAAAAAAGTTACCCCACCTACCGATCGCCTGCCCCAAAGCTAAGGACGGCACAACTAGATCAGCCAACTGCCAGATGGAAACTTTCTTGAACTTGGCAAAAATTAAGGCAGCGATCGTCCCTCCCAAAATTGCCCCATGAATCGCAATTCCCCCTTTCCAAATGGCTAGAATATCCCCCGGATTGTTTTGATATTGTGGCCACTGAAAGACCACATAATAAATTCTAGCGGCGGGGATGGCGGCTAAAACTAGCCAAATTGCGAGATCTGCCAACAGGTCAGGGTCTACTTGCCGCCGTTTTGCCAGATATTGAGATAGGGTGACACCTATTAATACTGCTGAGGCAATCAAAAAGCCATACCAACGAACCGCAATGCTCCCCCACTCAAATAACATCGGCCCCGGAGAAGCAAACTGCCAAGCTAATAGTTGCATAAAAATTATAGAAATCAATAATAAAGCCAATAATAAATTAAATAACTAGGCCAAATCTAACATAGATACCACAGAAGCAATTCAGATCAAATTAGTAAAGCTTAACGTCAAGTCGGTTTAAGAAATACCCCACTCTTACGGGAAGCAAGCTATGGCAACCGTCAAGAAGATTATGATGTTGAAATCTCTGGAAACAAGGGGCTTAAGCCCCTTGCCTATCCTAACCCCACTTCGACAAGTCTTACTCCCAGAGGGTAGGGGGGTCTTTATGTCCTTAAGGGGGATTCTTTACACCTGAAACCCACTAGATGCAGATGAATAATCTTCTAGCTCGATCGCTACTGGTTCTACTTGCCAAATTTCTTTGGCGTATTCATCAATAGTGCGATCGGAAGAAAATTTACCCATGCGGGCAGAGTTAAGAATTGACATCCGTGTCCATTTTGCCTGATCTTGGTAGGCTAGGCTGACCCGATCTTGACAATCAATATAGTCTTGATAGTCGGCAAATAGGAGATAGTCATCGTGGTACATCAGAGAATCTATCAGAGGCTTGAATAGCTCTGGATCTCCCCCAGAAAAGTAGCCAGAGGCAATGCGATCGATCACCGCCCTCAGGTCTGAATTAGCATGGTAATAATCGCTAGGATTGTAGCCCTGCGCCTTGATAGCATAGACCTGCGCTGCTGTTAACCCAAACAGAAAGAAGTTTTCTGATCCTACTTCCTCACGGATTTCAATATTTGCTCCATCTAGAGTGCCAATGGTCAAAGCTCCGTTCATAGAGAACTTCATATTTCCTGTTCCCGAAGCCTCCTTCCCAGCGGTAGAGACTTGCTCAGAAAGGTCAGCAGCGGGATAGACCAATTTACCTAAGGAAGCACTGAAGTTGTTAATAAATACCACCTTCAAGCGTCCCCGGACATCAGGATCTCGGTTGACCACTTCTGC
>JANMHD010000324.1:0-8006 GCA_031374985.1 Coleofasciculaceae cyanobacterium OTE_70_metabat_329
GAAATTCTGGTCACTAAACCCGGATAGGCAAACTGCCGTGGAGATAGATTGACATTGATAGTTAAGTTGGCGTTAAACTCTCTTTGCCAAATCACTGCTTGTTGACAGGCTTGATTAAGAATCCAATCTCCAAGAGGAACAATTAAGCCCGTTTCCTCTGCCAAGGGGACAAAAGTTAGGGGCGAAATAATTCCTTTCTCTGGATGTTGCCAACGGACTAATGCCTCAAAACCAAGAATCTGATGATCTACCAGAGATACGATCGGCTGATACTCAATATAAAATTGCGACTGGGTAAGAAGAGATTTGACTGCCCGGCGGAGGTCATTTTCTAGTTTTAGGGTAGAAACTATCTGTTGATTAATAGTTTGATCAAAAATTTCATAGCGCGAGCGCCCACTACTCTTTGCCCGATACATTACTAAATCAGCATCTCGCAACATTTCTTCAGGTTGGTGATAACCTTGATGACTGAAGGCAATTCCAATACTCACTCCCGTAAAAACTTCCTGCCCTTGAAGAATAAAGGGACGGGTAAGTTCTTGAATAATCCTTTCTGCTACTTGGGTTGATTCTGCTTGCTCACTGATATTGTCTAGAAAAACTGCAAATTCATCACCCCCTAGGCGGGCAACCATATCTTTTTCTTGGCGGATACAACGGTTGAGGATAGCTCCGATCGCAACTAATAAACTATCCCCCGTAGCATGACCCAAACTATCATTAATTACCTTAAAGCGATCTAAATCTAGAAATAGCAGAGCAAACAAATAATTCGGATTATGCTGGACATGGTACAGAGCTTCGTAGAGCTTTTCCATCAATAAAGTCCGGTTGGGTAAACCAGTCAAGTAATCATGGTAGGCATTGTGGCGCAGTTGAGATTCAATGTGGCAGCGGGTAGTAATTTCTTGGCGAAGATTTTGGTTGGCAATCTCTAGGTCTAGGGTTCTCTGATGGACTAAACTTTCTAGCTGGGTGTTCAGGGTGGCTAATTCTACTTCTATCCGATGACGAGCGATCGCCCCGCCAATAGTTCCTGCCGCCGCCAAGAGAATAGATTTTTCTGTCTCAGAACAAGTCCATTCATGTTGACAATGATCAAAACCAATAAACCCCCAGCACTTTTCTTGAATTTGAATCGGCACAATTAGAATTGAACAAATTTTCTGCTGACTCAGGATTGATCGACAAGGCTCTGGAAAATCCATCACCTGACCACTAATAATTCTGCTCGCCGCCATCGCCTCCTGCCACCAATCACCCATAGCACTAGCCAACAGAGGAAAATGAGGAGATTGGGGATAGTCACAAGCAGTCGGACTATCGTCCATAACTTGGCGTTGTCGGATACCCCCAACGCAAGAATCATCTAAATCAGACCAACGCTCATTCAGCACCATCAGGGAATTTCCTGTCCCCTCATCTGTATAGTACTCAAACAAATAAACTCGATCGATCTCCGTAGCCTCCCCCAGAGCTTTAAGAGCCATCTTTAGAGCATTCCCCGGCTTACTTTTGGTTAAGAGGTAGTTAGTCGCCGTAGCAACTCCTGCTAAAAGACGATCGCGCCTCTGTAACTCTATTCCAACTCGCTGTTTTTCTGTAATATCGTTATTTATTTCCAAAATTGCTTGGGGTTGTCCTTGGGTATTTTTCTGTACTGTCCAACGACTGCTGACAACAATTTGCTCTCCATCCCGGCGGTATTGTTGAAGTTCCCCATGCCAATGGCCTAAGCGGTAGCAATTTTCATGAATCTGTTCTAGAGGGAATGCTCCAGTTGTTTGGAGCAAATTATGGACATTCTGACCGATAACTTCTGCTTTTGTCCAGCCGTAGAGAAGTTCTGCTCCATGATTCCAGTATTTAATCAGCCCTTTAAGATCAAAAATAATAATCGTGTCATTGGCAATATCTAGCATGGCCCTATGCTCTTGTAGTTGGGTTTCAGAGCGACGGAGTTTTGTTTCAGCTTGGATGCGCTGCGTAATATCCACCTGGACACCGATGAAGTGGGTTAAATCTCCCCGTTCACTACGGACAGGAGATAAAGATAGTTCATTCCAAAATTCTGTTCCATCTTGGCGATAATTTTTGAGAACAACTCGCCCATGGATTCCCAGGCGTAAACACTGGCGGATTTTCTCTACCACCTTAGGATTAGTATCTTTTCCCTGGAGAATCCGGCAATTACTGCCGATCACGTCCTTTACTGCATAACCAGTGATTTTACTAAAAGCAGGATTACAGTAAATGATCGGTTGATGAGATAACCGCATATCACTAATGATAATCCCGTTATTACTGGCAGCGATCGCCTGCTCTAACAACTTCAAATGTTGTAATTTTTCTTGGGCATCCAGAATATTACTTAAACCATCTATTAGTCCTTCCTCCGAGGTTCCGGCGCCCGCAACCAAAGAACCCAGTAATTGCTCTGAGCCTACTTGTAGTAAATCTAGATTTTCTGAAAGATTCGATTCTCTTGACATATTATCTAGCTCTGATCGATTTTCCGCTACGATACCTTTCAATTTTAGCCGGGGAAACCCTGATAAATCTTACAATGTTTAAGAGGAGTAACTTTTATTACAAAGACTTTCAGCTTCTTAGGAATCGCCTCATATTTAAGTATTATGCCTATTTATAGGTAATAAAACCAACTATATAAGCTAGTTTTTATTCAAGAAACGCCTCTCAGTTAGAAACTTTAACCCCAAAAGTAATGTGTAGTAATGAATTGTTTTTTAAATTTAATCGAAAATTTACTTTCTTGAGGGGAGATTTGCCTGTAGTATTTCTTCATTAGGAATTATGCAACTACTCCCAAAAATTTACCTGCTTCGGATAGTGCTTCTAACTTCTGAGATAAATTCCAAAATTCGAGTTTTGCATCAGCCTTAACTAATTAAGTTGATCATCTATTCACGGAAGTTAACCCATCATGATAAACATTACAGGAATTGATATAGAGTTAGGCAAACTCTATTTTGGAGCTAACTTGCCCCAGATAGCCTTTAGCCATCTATTAGGTCAAACCGGAGGAGATACAGCGATCGCTCCTTTATTTAATACCTTGAGGGGGAGTATCGGTCAAAATTTACTGAATCTAGTCTTAGGAATTGTTGCCCTGATTGTCGGGTACATTGTAGCTACAATCGCTGCTAGCATTACCCAAGGGTTGCTCAAGAAAACTCATCTAGATAATAAAATTGCTAACTGGGTTACCGGGAGTCCCCGGAGCGATCTGGCAGTGGAAAAGTGGATTGGGGGAATAGTATTTTGGCTAATTATGCTCTTTGCCATAGTTGCCTTCCTACAAACTATCCAGCTCACGGCAGTTTCTGAGCCAATTAAAAATCTTTTATCTCAAGTAACAACTTTCTTGCCCAAACTCCTAGGAGCGGGATTGCTTATTTTGGTAGCATGGCTCTTAGCTACGATCGCCAAAATGGTGGTTACACGGGGCTTGGGTTCCCTAGGATTGGAACGTCGTCTCGGAGAGCAGACCGGCGAAACTCAGCAATTTGCAGTTACAGAAACCGTAGCTAATGCCCTGTATTGGTTTATTTTTCTACTGTTTTTACCAGCTATCCTGAGTACTCTAGAACTCCAAGGAACTCTGCAACCAGTCCAACAGCTACTAAATCAGATTCTTTCAATTCTGCCTAATATTTTTGCGGCGATCTTGATTGGGGGTGCTGGTTGGCTAATTGCTCAAGTAGTCCGGCGAATTGTGACAAACTTAGTGGCGGCCACAGGAGCTGACCAACTGGGCAGCAAGTTTGGTCTAAACCATAGTCAGCAATCTTTGTCAGTGATTACTGGAACCTTGGTCTACGTTTTGATCTTGATTCCGACAGCGATCGCTGCCTTGAATGCCCTAAAAATTGAGGCAATTTCTCAGCCTGCCATTTCCATGCTGACCCAAATCCTCAATGCTATTCCGCAAATTTTCACTGCGATCGCTATTCTGGGCATTGCCTACGTGATTGGGCAGTTTGTTTCAGAAATTCTTACCAATATTTTGACTGGGATTGGGTTTAATAATATTTTCCAGTGGTTGGGTGTCGGGTCAATTCCTGTACCAACTGCTCGCCCAACTACTCCCCCAATTTCTGAGTTTGATGAATTTGACGCGGCTGAAGTTTTTAATCCTCCCACTCCTAGCCGTACTCCTTCTGAAGTGTTAGGAGTAGTAGCTTGGGTAGGGATTGTTCTGTTTGGGGCGATCGCCGCTACAGATGTGCTAAAAATTCCCGCCTTAAACGGAATCATTGCCGGGGTAACAGTAATTGCTGGCAAAATAATCTACGGATTGGTAGTATTTGCGATCGGCTTATATTTGGCTAATTTAGCTTTTAATATTATCAGCAGTTCTGGTAATCGTCAGGCAAAAATTGTCGGTCAAGCTGCTCGCATATCTATCATTGCCCTAGTTACAGCTATGGCACTCCAGCAGATGGGGATTGCTAGTGATATTGTCAATCTGGCCTTCGGTTTGCTGCTCGGGGCGATCGCCGTAGCCATTGCCCTTGCCTTTGGTTTAGGAGGCCGGGATATCGCTGCTGAACAAGTGCGATCGTGGTTAGCCTCCTTCCAAGAAAAGGACAAATAATAGAACTCTAGATTTCTTGATCAAAGTCCCCCTTTTTAAGGGGGATTTAGAGGAATCCAACCTAAGGCAAAAGTCATGCTAAGATAGCCTAGGATTTATCTAGAATAATTCTAGAGTTATTTAGTAAAAAATTATTCCATGCTTTTTTCTTATTCCTTCCGTGCGGTCTCAGCTAGTATTGCTTCCCTACCATTGGTTCTTGCCATGAGTATAGGACTACCTGCTCAAGCCCAACCCACAACCCCTAGATTAAACACAAATACTAATGATCTCCGTCCCCTAGCCCAAGATACCAGTCTGTTGAGTATGCAGGGAGGCAGGCGGTTAATCACAGAATCTCTAGCTTCAGTACAGTCTCAGGACTATGCTACCGCCGTAGTAAAATTACAACAAGCCCGGCAGGTATTTAATCAATTGTCCAATCTTTACCAGCGGTTATTTTCTAGCTTTTCTGGTATTGACAATCGAACGGCGGATGCCCTTCGCCAAAGTGCGGTGGAAGCAGCAGAAATGCGAGATCAAGCTACCTATCAATTAGCCTTAGTCCACAGAGCGCAAAACCAACCAGAGTTGGCAGTCCCCCTCCTAGTTCAGATAATTAGTTCCCAGAATCCAACGACAGACTTAGGCAAAAAATCCTACGAGCAGTTAGTTCAATTAGGATTTGTTAATAATATCGCTACTAATGGAGTTCCTACACCTGCGGTGCCCTAGAGCTTCTGGTAAGGTACAGATTCCCCGGAGTGTGGAGAAAATCCTGATCTTAAAATTATCGTCCCAGAACTAACTTCTCAATATATAACTTTTTTAGGAGGAATTATGGCAAGTCCTGCCCAAGTAGAGGCAATGATCAAAACTGGGTTGCCGGATGCGATCGTCCAAGTACGAGACCCTAGAGGTACAGGAGACCATTATGAAGTAGTCGTAGTCTCAGCAGAGTTTACCGGACAATCTAGAGTCCGCCAGCACCAAATTGTTTATACTGCGGTGCAATCAGCTATGGCTAGTGGAGAAATTCACGCCCTCCAGTTAGACACCAAAACTCCCCAAGAATGGCAAGCCACTACTTCTACCTAAATTTTTTTCTTGGGTTTAAGGATTTCTACAAGATTGATTCCCTTTTCTAATTCAAGTTATGATTAAATCTCATACCCAAATTCCTAAAAACCCTAGCTAAAATCGATGAATCCAGAACTTAAACAACGTCTTGATGACCTCGTGAGCCAAAATAAGATCGTAGTGTTCATGAAAGGCTCCAAACTCATGCCCCAGTGTGGGTTTTCTAATAATGTGGTACAAATGCTCAATAGTTTGGGTGTTCCTTTTCATACGGTTGATGTCTTGGCAGACTACGAGATTCGCCAAGGGATCAAAGAATATTCTAACTGGCCGACTATTCCCCAAGTTTATATCAATGGAGAATTTGTCGGGGGTTCTGATATTTTGATCGAACTTTATCAAAAAGGTGAGTTGCAAGAAAAAGTAGAAGTTGCTCTTGCTTCCTAGGAACGCTTCTCTCTTTTTTTATGCCCAAAGGGCTTTAATCCCCTCCTAATGAGGGGGACTTAATTTTATTAAATGAGTGTAATTATTGCTGGCGATCGTAGTGGAGCAGGGAAAACAACTGTCACTCTTGCCCTCCTGTCTGGTTTAGCCAAACGAGGTATTGTTCAATCTTTTAAGGTAGGCCCTGATTATATTGACCCTATGTTTCATCGGGCAGTAACGGGAAGGCCTTGCCGTAATCTTGACCCAATTTTAACTTCCCCTAATTATGTGCAATCTTGCTTCGATCGCCACACTCAAGAAGTAGATTACGCAGTGGTAGAAGGGGTAATGGGCTTATTTGACGGTGTAACTATACCTAATCCCGGTTACGAAACAGAGAGTAAGTTCCTAGAAGTAATTCCCGATTTTGCCTCTACGGCCCACATTGCTCGGCTTTTGGATTTGCCTGTATTGTTGGTGTTAGACTGCCGGAGCTTATCGGGATCGATCGCTCCTATTGCCCACGGATTTGCTACCTTTGACCCCAGAGTAAAAATTGCAGGCTTAATTCTCAACAAGGTAGGAAGCGATCGCCATCTAGAACTTTTAACTACTGCCCTAGAACCTTTGGGTATTCCTGTTATGGGTATTCTCCGGCGAACAGCAAGTATAGAAATTCCCGATCGACATCTAGGTTTAGTCCCCACCGCAGAACTAGATAATTTATCAGCACTTTTCGCCCAGCTTCGAGATTTAGCTGAGGAATGTTTTGACTGGAAAAAACTATTGCCACTATTAAAGAGTAATCCTCCTTCCCCAACTTACCTTTTCAATCAAAATCAAGACTCTTACTCCCCCCTTTTTATGGGGGGCTGGGGGGGATCATCCCCAGATATCAAGCCAGCAAAAATTAGAATTGCTGTAGCTTATGATCGAGCATTTAGTTTTTATTATCAAGATAATTTAGACCTCCTCGAATCTTTAGGGGCAGAGTTATTCTATTGGAGTCCCCTAAAAGATGATAAGTTGCCTCCGGGGTTACAAGGATTATATTTTGGGGGTGGATTTCCAGAGGTCTTTGGGGCAAAATTAGCCAGTAATCAGCAGATTAGGGATGCCGTAAAACAGGCGATTTTGGGAGGGATGCCTACCTATGCTGAGTGTGGGGGGCTGATGTATTTAACCCAAGGCATTAAAGATTTTCAGGGGCAACTTTGGGAGATGGTGGGGATTTTGCCCACGGAGGCAGTTATGGGCGATCGCTTAGCTTTGGGTTATCGTCAAGCCACGGCCTTGCAAGATGGCTTAGTGGTCAAGCAAGGGCAACAGGTTTGGGGGCATGAATTTCATCGATCAACTCTAATTTTATCTTTAGATCATTCTCAAAGTTTGTTGCCCCTATGGAATACTCAAAGCTTAGGACAAGTCCAAAATCAAGAAGGCTGGCATTTACCTCACCTCCATGCCAGTTACGTACATCTTCACTGGGGTAATACTCCAGAAATTCCCCAACAATTTTTGCTCAAAGCTAAGGATTACAGAAGTGATCGTCTTAAAATTCAGCTACAGAAATCGACCACCGAAATTCTCTCCAAACCTGCGCTTCTGAGGCTGGTGTGACAAAGGTTGCTAACTGTCCCTGACCTGAAGGGGTGACAAGAGGGTTAAAAAGCAGACACCATTGAGGTTATAGCCTGAATACCCCGCTCATAATTGAGACTCTCCCGTTCGCGGGAGCGCATCACGCCGACGGCGCCAACGACCGCCACAAGCGCGATGGCGGCGGCCACCCCGTGGTACCAACGCGGCTTCACAGGACGGAGTAGCGCGTGGCCAGCTCGTCGAACGGCGGCGCGGTGAGGAGGAGCCAGACGCCGAGCGCCACCGCCACGAAGCA